>CAYTAE010000007.1:0-19129 GCA_964435655.1 uncultured Rhodospirillaceae bacterium | reverse complement strand
GCAAGAAACGGATGGCTTTTCTGATAAGCCGCCAGGCTACGCCGGCTCATCACCCGACAACGAGTTTGCGTCAGAAGCGCACAGGCACCGCCGATCAAATAGGCCATGGGAAGAAAGAAATGCACGACATCCGGCCGCAGACGGCGCAGCCACATCGTTAAGCGAAGCATGGTCAGGGGAAGAAGAACCACCAGGCGAACCCCCTTCGGCAACAGGCGCCGGATCTGCGTCCCACCCCAAGGCTCGACAACAAGAATGCCCGCCTGCTCCAATATTGGTGCCAGCACACCCTTGTGCGTCAACGCATAGACGGTAATTTGAAAGATATCGCGATTGAGGTGAGGGAGGACTCGGGTAAGATGGCGTGCCGTACCGCCAACGTCCAGGTCGCCGACAACGATGAGTAGTTTTCTCTTCATTCCATCCAACCGTACCTTGCCAGGTTTTGGCCCCTATTCCTGCAGACTTTTGGCAGCGCGCGGCGGAACGCTCATTATAAAAAATTGTACCGCGGTGCCAGGCGGCGCCTGACCGTTTTTCGCCCGACCCAAGGACGCAGCGAAGGTAACATATGCCCCGCCCTCGAAAAGCAAAGATTCTCTTCCTGGTAACAGAGGACTGGTATTTCTGTTCCCACCGTCTTCCCGTCGCACGAGCCGCACGCGATGCCGGCATGGAGGTCGCCGTTGCAACCAATGTGACGGATCATGGCGCGGCGATCCAAAAGGAAGGGTTTCGTCTTATCCCCCTTGCTTTTCGAAGGCGTAGCCTCAACCCCCTGAACGAGGCGCGCTGTTTAATCGCGCTGTTTCGTATTTATCGGCAAGAACGCCCCGATCTTGTCCATCACGTGGCCATCAAGCCGGTGCTTTACGGCTCGTTCATCGCCTGGTTGCTCCGAGCTCCCGCTGTTGTCAATGCCCTTGCGGGGCTTGGCTTTATCTTCACCTCGCCGACATGGCGCGCGCGCGCGCTTCGTCCTTTTGCCAAATTCGCCTTACGTTTTCTTTTAAACCGCGTGTCCGGCCGGGTGATTTTGCAAAATCCAGACGACCAAAAAACCCTGGAAAGGGTGGCACATCTCAAAAAAGGGCGCAGCCTTGTGATTGCCGGTTCCGGTGTCGATATGGTGCACTTCCAGGCCCTGCCGGACCCCTCACACACACTGGTCACCGTCGCCATGGTTTCCCGCATGCTGATCGACAAGGGCGTGCTCGACCTGATCGAAGCGGCGCGCAGCCTTCGCCGCCAGGGCATAACACTCCGCATTCTTCTTTTCGGTCTCCCCGACCCGCAAAATCCAAGCACCCTCTCTCAAACCCAATTGGAAACATGGACAGCCGAAGGCCTTGTCGAATGGCGCGGATTTGAAAGCGACGTTCGGTATATCTGGCAAGAGGCCCATTTCGCCGTTCTCCCTTCCTACCGGGAAGGCCTGCCAAAATCCCTGCTTGAAGCGGCGGCATGCGCACGCGCAATCGTCACAACGGACGTTCCCGGCTGTCGGGATGTCGTGCAGCCGGAGAAAACCGGCCTGCTTGTCCCACTCGGCGATGCCCAGGCCCTGGCAGCGGCAATGGCACGTCTGGCGGGGAACGCGGATTTGCGCGCCTCCATGGGACAGCAGGGCCGTCTTTTTGTCGCGGAATTTTTTTCCGAACGCGTGGTCATCGAACAGACGATGGCGCTCTATCGCGATCTGACCCGGCGCTGATTTTACACGAGCTTCCGCCGGACGAAGCCGCCCTACATGTCCGGCGTGGCAAAAATCTCAATCACATGGCCGCGCCTGGCAACACGGTCCGACAGCCAAAGCAGGCCCTGCAATGGCAGCGTAATCGCCGGGTTGTATAAATGAAACACCTGCTCCGGCAACCAGGTGGCCAGATATTCAGCCCGAAACCCGCCCATTTCCATCAGGCGCAGAGCGCTTGAAGCGGTATAAAAATAAGGGTGATGGAGAGATGCGAGATTGTAGGGCCGATGGTGGCCCGCCGCGCGATAAATAAGATCAATCGGGTTGATAAACTGCTGGGGAATTTCGATCACCAGCAAACCATCCGGGGCCAAAAGCGTGCGAATGGCATCGAGATAGGCAAGCGGGTCCAGCAAATGCTCCAGCACGTGGTTCATGACGATCACGTCGTAATGGGACCGCAATGGCAAATCGTCACGAAGGAGATCGCCTTCGAAAATTTCGATGCCATGGGTGCGCCGCGCCTCTTCGCAGGCCCAGCTGGAAATCTCGACGCCTTCGGCGGCGATCCCCTGATCCTGCGCCGCGCGAACAAAAAACCCGCTGGCGGCACCAATATCGAGAAGACTTTCCGGTTTGCGCCCTAGGTGCTTTGAAAGCCGCCGGACCCGCCGCCCAAAATATTCAAGCTGGCGCCCTTCAATACAACTGAACGGGCATGCCGCATCCCGGCATGTGTAATAAGCCTCCGAATAGAGCGCCTTGCATTCTTCAAAACTCGGCATGGGATCAAGCCAGGCAACGTCTCCACAACGGAGAACTTTTCGCCCGGGCGGAAGGGAAAGCAATTGCGAGGCCGCAGACCATTCTTCAACCGGCGGTCCGGGCTTTGCAAGAAAACAGCGTTGTGAGATGTGCGTCACAGTGGCGATACTCAAGATGGTCGAACCGAACGAAACAGCAATAGGAACGTACAGAGAAATGTAAATCCTGTCACGACGGCAATACCGGCAAGCCCCCAGATGTCGCGCAGGACAAAATCACCAAGCGCGTTGAACGTAAAGGCAAAGCCGCCAATCGCAAGAATGCGCCATCCCATGCGAGCATCCAACTGTGTGTTTAACATCGCCGCGCGCCACAGCATCAGGGTTGCAAGCTGAAACGGAAGCCCCCAGACAAGAAAGAGAAAGGCGCGCTCCCCTTCCTGGGACCATATTTCCACGCCTGGCGGAGCATAAAGCCCGGCAAGCAGCGGCTGGTGTAAAAGCCCCAGAAAGAGTGCCACCGCCGCGCCACCCAAAAGTGTCATGCCGACCGAACGGCGGATGCTTTGCCATTGACGCGTTACCTCGCCTTGTGCCAATGACCACGCTGTCGTCATCACGGAAAGCACCGCCCAGCCAAGAACGCCGACCGGAATAAGATAGATGCGTTCGATCAGCTCAAACGTGCTGACCGAACCTGCGACAAGCCCACCCGCCATCACCCGATCGACAAGCGGGTTGCCACTCATCAAGGCAAGGCCGACCCACTGCAGACCGATGTTCCGAAAATAAGGCGCCGTCGGTGTGCCCCGCCATGAAAGCCCCGAAAGAGGCTGGCGCCGAAGCAGGCTGATGCCAAGGAAGCCCAGCCTTGCGATCTCCCCCAGCAGGTAGCCGATGACGAGCGCATGAACCCCAAAGCGGTCATGCAAAAACCACATCGCGCCTAGAACAAAAACGCCCAACAACGCCGGCGAGGCGGCGACGGTGGCAAAGCGGCGATCGGCATTCAACCAACCGGAAAAGAGGCTGATCCATATGCTGAGTATCAGGAGGGGCGAAAGCTCGACGAAAAGAAGACGCGCCCGGGAAACAAGCGCCGTATCTTCTGCGCCCCACGGGAAGGCCCAAAGACCTGCCACCAATGCACCGCCGAACAACAGCGTGAACCCGGAAAGCAAGACCCCGGAATGAAAAACAAGTGCCCAGCGTGCCGCCGCATCGCATTTGAGAATCCTGGAGACGATCGAAGCCTCCAGAAGAAGCCCCATCGTCGTTCCCCAGAAAAGAATGCCGGCCGCGGCCAGAAAAAAGGCGTCCGTTGCAACGCCCAGGGTGTAGATGTGCGCCACCATCACCGGGATCAACACCGTGACCGCTCGCGCAACAAGGCCGCCTAAAACCGCCGCCGCAATGCCGCGTGCAATCATCTAGGCAACCCACGCGCTTTGAACGCCGTGTCAGCCTTTAAGGCCGTCGGGGCAATTTTAAAAAACGTCCCGGCAAGGAAAAACGCCAAAACGACATGGAACGCACGCAAGCCAAGCGCGTCATGAATTAGCATTGGCAGCACGATATAAAGGCAGAGGATTGCCTTCCAGAAAACATTCAGTTTTTTCCCGCCAAGAATGACGATGGCAAGCACCACACCGAAGATGCCGATTCCAAGAACGCCAAGCTCCATCAACAGACGCAGCGGCGTGTTGTGAACGCTCGTCAGGGGATGGGTTGGCAACCCCGACGCCATGACATCACCGCTAAATTGATTCAAGCCCACCCCCCAAGGAAAGCTTTCAACGACCAACCCCCACGCCAACGACCAGAGATGCATGCGAATGTCGATGGAATTCCAGAAACTCACATCAAGGTTGCTGTATATTCCGGCAAAGGGTATCCCCATATTTATTTTGATAAGCGCAGCAACGAAAAGAGCAATCAAGGAAATGGACAAAGCAATGAGAAACATCATTCGCCTGAGCCTGCCGCCTTCAAATTTTAGAGATTCTGAAAAAAAGAAAAGCACGGCCACTAGAAACGCGATGAGGATAAAGAACTTTGTATAAAGAAGAAGAATGACGGCAACCGTCCAGGCGATGGCTACCATCGGCTTTAAGAAATTCGCCGGTTTTTCTCCAGAACTTTTCAGAAAGAGAAAAATCAGCAGCAGGCCCGCAACAGTGGCCGCGTAAATCGTTTCATAAATGGCCCAATCGGCATAGCGCGCCTCCATGTAGCGCATCATCAGCCCATAGGCTCCTGCCATAAAAAGAAGCGCCAGAAAAACGCCTGAAGAAGGGCGACGGCGTTCCGGAAGTTGAAACAGCAGGACAAGCATGCCGATGTCGGCAAAGAATGCCACCTGGCGAAGTGTCCCGATCAGCAATGGCGTCAGATGGATACCATCCAGAAAAACTCCCGTTAAAACCGAATGAAGGCCGATGGCAAGGATGGGCAAAAGAAAGAGAAGGACGATTTTTCTATCCGGCCACCAGATTCGCCCGCGAACAAGTTCGAAAAGAAAAATTAGCGGCAGCAACACGTCGTAGAGAGAAAGATTAATTTTGGAATCGACCGGCCCAACGCTGAGCGGATTAAAGAAAAGAAGGCCGAAGACGAGAAGAATCCAAAAACCGTCAACACTGCCTTGCGAAAGCACGCGGCCGGTCGCATCAAATATGGGAGCCTTCCCGATTTGCATCACGTACGCTCCAACACAACAAGCATCCGAAAGGCCATCAAAGGCCCAAGAAGCGGCAGCAGGCGATCCTCAAGACGAAGCAAGCCATGCGTTGCACCGGCGGGGATCAGGCTCCAGGGGCGAAAACCGCCGGAAAGAGGATAGGTGAAAAGGCTGAGAAAGGCCGTTTCGCAAATTTTCAACTTCGGAAAAGCCTGCTGAAACGCCGCCCGGTGTTTGCGGAACAAAAGGGTCGGCACCGCCTGGTTGGCATCAAACGCATCTCGCGCAGGGCTCATGTCCTGATCGGCCAGGGGGTCGACGCCCATCGCAACCGGTTCCGGGTGAAAAAAACGATAAAAAAGCGTGCTCACGGGCGTCATTGCCGGTTCCACCATGACCAGCCGCCCACCTTTCCGTAACACACGCATGACCTCATCAAAAAAAGCCCGCGGCCGGGGAAGGTGATGGAGAACGTCAAACAGGACAACATTGTCGAAACTCGCTTCCGCAAAAGGCAGCGTCTGGGCGTCAGCAACCGCGTCAAGCCAGGGAACCTCCAAAAGATCCGTCGCAATCACCTGCGGCGCATAAGCCTTCAGATTGCCCGAACCACCGCCGACTTCAAGGCTGCGCCCAGGCACCAGCCGCGACGCCATCCGGCGATAAAGATCGGTGTAGATATCCCGAAGGACGACCTTCTCTTCCCATTGCCGACGGTGCTCGACGAGACGTGGATCCATCAACGCTAAAACGCCTTAAGCTTACGGTACGCAAAAACCACCATCTGCAACAACAGCCAGCCATGACGAAAGCGAGAGATTTGCGTTGTGCCATAACGACGGCTGGCATAGCGGACCGGCACTTCAACAATTTTTAAATTCAGTTTCGCTGCGCCGAAAATCAGATCGAAATCGCCGAAAGGATCGAAATCGCCGAAATAGGCACGGTTGGCTGCAATGCGCGCGTAAGCATCCCGGCGAAGCACCTTCGTCCCGCAAAGCGTGTCCGTGAATCTTTGATTTAAAAGCCAGGAAAAAAGCCATGCAAAAACCCGGTTTGCCCAATAGTTCAAAAACCGCATCGAATCTTTTTCCAACGGATAGACCATGCGGGTGCCATTGATGAATTCGCCTTTGCCGTTAACGATCACCTCATAAAATTTTGGAAGAGCTTCCGGAGGCATCGTTAAATCAGCATCCAGGATCATCAACACGTCCCCGTCCGCTTCCGCGAACCCCTTGCGAACGGCGTCGCCCTTGCCTTTGCCATCCTGACGAAAAACACGAATTTTAAAATCCGGATAAGCCGCTTTCACGCGTTCGCATTCCTCAAAGGTTCCATCCGTGCTGTTTCCCTCAACAAACAGAATTTCTAGATCCTCGCAAAAGCGCGGCGTTCGAAGAACCGCATTTTCAATGTTGCCGCGTTCGTTCCGGCAGGGCACAAGCACGCTTGCAGAAAGCGGGGCCGACGCCTCACACCGTTGCGGCCTTGCAACAACATAGGTGCGGAGTGAAAGTCGGCGAAAAAGGGGAAGCGTCCCCAAAAAACGGTTCACCAGCCTGCCAAGGCCGAAAAACCGTTTCGGAAGAAGCTGCCTCCATTCCCGTTTGATGATCTCAAAACCAGCCAAGTCCAGAAAACCGCTAAAATCGTCCGACGTCACCCAGTTTAGTGGCGGTTGCGGCATCTTGGCTCCGAACCGTTCGGCAAGCCACAGGGCCGGCTCCCAAAGGGGCGAATGATAGGCAATGACGAGGCGCGTTTCCGGCACACAAAGCGTGTGAAGCGAGGCAAGCAGCGCCTGGCAATCCTCAAGATAGCCGACCGTGTCGGAAAGAACGATGACATCAAAAGGCCCGCCAAGTTTTTCAAGAATGGCCGGGTCTTCAATGTCGCCGATCACAAATTCAAGTTCCGGATGCGCACCACGCGCCCAATCAATCGTCGGCCCACTGAAATCGACCCCCACCCCCCGGGATGGGCACAAGGCGTGAAGCATACTGCCCGTTCCACAGCCAAGATCAAGAACACGCAGCCCTTCAGGAACAAGGAAGCGCATATAGTTGCGGTCGTCGGCGTGAAAAAATGCGTTGCGCGCAAGCCATTTGTCCCGCTCGCCGGCAAGGCCATCGAAAAGCGCTCGAATTTTCTGTTTGCGCGTGGGGCCGGCGTCGTGTTGCCGCACGGATGGGGCAGGGTTCGGCATCATTCTTCCACAGCCTCTCGCTGTATTTTTTGTGGACTGCGCGTAAGAAACCAGACCGCCCCACCTGGCAGACTGGCGAGCAGCACACTAAGCCCAAAGGCAATCGACAGGACAAGCGCTTCGCCCGCCGGCACGCCAACAAGGCCAAGGGCCGCGATCATCGCACCTTCGCGCACCCCCCATCCGGCCAGAGAAATCGGTAGAACCATCAACAGAATAACCGGTGGCACAAGCACCAGACATGCCACAACGCCAAGGGGGATCCCCATCCCCTGCGCAAGGCAGAAAACGGAAAGAGCGGAAAACACATGGATCAGGCAGGAAAGCCCAAGCACATAAGGCGCACGCCAGGATGTCAGCAATAGCTGTCGCCCCTCCACGGCAATTCGGGCCAGGGCTTTCTGTGCGCGTGCGCCAAGAAACGCCAGAGGCAGCCGGTCGAAAACCAGAAGCAGAACAAAACCGGCCATCGCGGCAAGGGCCGCTCCCATCATGGCGTCCCCCATCGCAGCAACAGGGGCGGTGCTCTTTTCCGCAAGCCGGGGAAGAAGAAAAACCGCCGCCATAACCAATAGAACCAAGCCGGCAAGACCGGCAAGGCGATCGAGAACGATGCTGCGAAATGCGAGACCCATAGAGGCAACCACACGATGAATTTGCCACACGCGCATGGCATCGCCGCCAATCGAAGACGGCAGCGCCTGATTGAAAATCAGGCCAATAAAAACGATGCGCAGGACCCTATGAAAAGAGAGCGCAATCCCAATGCCATCAAGAATTGATCGCCAGCGAAGCGCCGCCAGAAAAACGCCGAGGCCGAGAAGCAGCAGGCTGGCAAAAAACCATGGCAGATCAATCGCACCAAGACGGCGAAAAGCTTCACCCACATCATATGTAACGGCAAGAAAGACGATCAGAAGGGTGGAAATGGCCAGTTTTAGAAAAAAGGACCCCCAGTGCCTCTCGATCGCCCCGGCGATCCGTCCGTCCGCGATGCCCTGCCATTTCCAGACTGCCATTCCGGGGTCTCTCTTAAGTAAGGCCGGGCCCACCACGCGGGCCGATCCCTTGGCATAGCCCATGCCTCCGGCAGGATCAAATCCGTTCCGGCCAAAGTCAAAACGCAAACCCGGATCCTGGCAAAATCTTCGCCCTGAAATCATTTTTACGGAAAAGGGCACTCCCCCCACGCGGCCCGATCTGTTATAGACGTGCCACCGCCGCCATCGACACAGCCGGCCTGGTAGCAAACTTGGCAAGGCCCGAATTCAAACGAAAAACCAGAGCGTCGAAACTGCCGTGAATCCCAGCATCCCAAATCCCGACCAGACGTCCAAAACGGCACCGTCCCACCGGGACCTGGCCAATGCCATCCGCGTGCTGGCGATGGACGCCGTGGAAGCAGCACAATCCGGACATCCCGGCATGCCGATGGGCATGGCGGATGTGGCAACCGTGCTGACTCAGCATTTTCTGAAATTCGATGCCGCCGCCCCGGACTGGCCAGACCGCGATCGCCTTGTGCTGTCCGCCGGGCACGGCTCGATGCTGCTTTACGCGCTTTTGCATCTCACCGGCTATGCGGACATGCCGATCGAGGCGATCGAACGCTTCCGCAAACTTGGCGCGCCCACCCCCGGCCACCCGGAACATGGCCATACCCAAGGCATTGAAACCACGACCGGCCCCCTTGGCCAGGGCCTGGCAAATGCCGTCGGCATGGCCATCGCCGAACGAAATCTGGCAGCGCGCTTTGGCGAAGACGTTGTCGATCATCGGACTTATGTCCTTGCCGGCGATGGCTGCCTGATGGAGGGCATCAGCCATGAAGCCATCTCGCTCGCCGGACATCTGGGTCTTCACAAGCTGGTCGTGCTTTTTGACGACAACGAAATTTCCATCGACGGGCCGACATCCCTTACGGTTTCCGACGATCAATTAAAGCGCTTCGAGGCGGCCGGCTGGGCGACCACGCGCGTTGACGGCCACGATCCCGACGCCATCTTCCAGGCGCTCACCAAAGCACAGACATCGGACCGGCCTTCCCTCATTGCGTGCCGGACAACCATCGGCTATGGCGCGCCAACAAAGGGCGGAACATCTGCAACCCACGGCGCAGCCCTTGGCGCCGACGAGGTTGCTGGAACACGGCAAGCCCTGAACTGGAAGCACGCGCCTTTCGTCCTGCCGGAAGCCATTCAAAACACCTGGCGGCAAATCGGCGCGCGCGGTCAGACGGCGCGTAAAGCATGGGAAGCGCAACGCGAACGCATGGACGCGCCGAAGCGTCAAGAATTCACGCGCGTCCTGGACAAGCGTTTGCCCCAGGGCTGGGAAGACGCGGTGGATCGCATAAAGCAGGACTTCCTCGCGCAGGCACCGACCCTTGCCACACGCAAGGCATCCGAAAACGTGCTGGAAAAACTGGCCGAAGCCCTGCCCGAACTCATCGGCGGCTCAGCCGATCTGACCGGCTCGAACAACACGAAAACATCCAATCAGAAACCGATCGACCGGAACGATTTCGGCGGCAATTATATTTATTACGGCGTGCGCGAACATGCGATGGCGGCAGCAATGAACGGGCTTGCCTTGCATGGGGGTGTGCTTCCCTATGGCGGCACCTTTCTGGTCTTCTCCGATTATTGCCGCCCGGCGATGCGGCTTTCGGCGCTGATGGAACAAGGTGTCATTTACGTCATGACCCATGATTCAATCGGCCTTGGCGAAGACGGCCCAACCCATCAGCCGGTTGAACATCTGGCCGCCTTGCGCGCAATCCCGAATTTGCATGTGTTTCGCCCGGCAGACGCCGTGGAAACGGCGGAATGTTGGGCAATTGCCATCGCCATGCGGAACCGACCATCTGTCCTTGCCCTCTCCCGTCAGGGGCTGGCATGCGTACGCACGGACACCACGCCTGACAATCTTTCGGCAAAAGGGGCCTACGTTCTGGCACCTTCCGAGGGCGAAGCAAAAGTCACCCTGATTGCAACCGGCTCGGAAATTGGCATCGCGCTCGCCGCCCGCGAGACGCTGGCAAAAGAAGGCGTGGCCGCCCGCGTCGTTTCGATGCCCTGCCAGGAACTTTTTGATGCGCAGGACGCCGCCTATCGCGAGGACGTGCTGGGAACGAACACAATCCGCGTCGCCATTGAGGCCGCGATCTCCATGAGCTGGGAACGTTACCTTGGCCTGGACGGCATCTTTATCGGCATGACCGGCTTTGGCGCTTCCGCGCCGGCCAAGGACCTGTACCCACATTTCGGAATTACCCCGGAAACGGTCGTCGACGCGGTTCGTCAACGGCTCGCTTAAGCGTTTCTTTTACGATCCGGCACGCCATGACGAAACTGACCGCCTTTCGAACGCTGGACGATCTTGACGTCAAGGGACTGCGCGTTCTGCTTCGCGTCGATTTCAACGTGCCGATGCAAGACGGCGTCATAACCGACACCCAACGCATCACGCGCGTCCTGCCAACGATCCGCACACTGTTGACGCGCGGCGCAAAGGTGATCCTGCTTTCCCATCTGGGTCGCCCAAAGGGCAAGCGGGTGGCAGCACTTTCGCTGCGCGCCCTTCAGGCCCCGCTTGAAGCCATTCTGAAACCAAAAACGGTTGCGTTCGCCGAAGATTGCGTTGGTCAACAAGCGGCGGAAATCGTGACCCGGCTTCACCCAGGCGAGATTGCCCTGCTTGAAAATCTACGCTTTCACGAAGGCGAGGAAAAAAACGACGACGCATTTGCGTGCGAATTAGCGGCGCTTGGCGACCTTTACATCAACGATGCCTTTTCCTGTTCCCATCGGGCACACGCTTCCGTTGAAGGCCTTGCAAGAAAACTTCCCGCCGCCGCCGGACCGCTGCTTGAAGAGGAACTTTCAACCCTTGAGGCCATGCTGGTACCGCCGGTACGCCCGATTGTCGCCATCATTGGCGGCGCAAAAATTTCAACCAAGCTGGACACCCTTCATTACCTCGTCGGCAAAATGGACACCCTTGCCATCGGCGGCGCCATGGCCAACACCTTTCTGCTGGCACAAGGCATCGAAATTGGAAAATCCCTTGCCGAACCGGACATGGTGCAAACGGCAAAGGCCATCCTTGTCCGGGCAAAAAAAAATGGCTGCGACGTGCTGCTGCCAAAAGACGCCGTGGTCGCGGCCAATTTGCGCGCCGACATTGCCACCGAGACGGTCCCAATAACAGCCGTGCCGAAGGATGCGATGATCCTTGATTTGGGACCAAAGACGGTGACCCTGCTTGGCGAAACCCTGCACGCCTCAAAAACGCTGGTCTGGAACGGTCCCCTGGGCGCGTTCGAAACCAAACCCTTCGATGCGGGAACAACCCAGGCGGCAAAAGTCGCGGCAGAACTTACCCGCGAAGGACGACTTGTTTCCGTCGGTGGTGGCGGCGATACCATTGCCGCGTTGCACCAGGCCGGCATCCAAGACACGTTTTCTTACATTTCAACCGCCGGCGGCGCTTTTCTGGACTGGCTGGGCGGCAAGGATCTGCCGGGCGTCACGGCCCTTCGACCGAAATAATTCAAAACGTGTTTCCGATTACGTCGCGTTCGCTGGGGATGGCGGAAGATCCTGGTTTTCAAGACGTTCCGGCGGGAACCACACCGCCACTTTCGTTCCCTGACCCGGCACGCTGGAAAGGGAAAGTGTGCCGCCGTGAAGTTCGACAAGCTTCTTCGTAAGCGGCAATCCCAGCCCGGTTCCGGGATAGCGGCGACCGATTGCACTGTCCACCTGCCCGAAGGGGGCCAACGCCGTGGCAATGTTCTCCGACGCAATGCCGATGCCGGTGTCCATGATGTCGATGCACAATCCCCCATTCGGACACCGGGAAACGTCAACATCAACGCGCCCGCCTTCTGGCGTGAATTTAATGGCATTGACCAACAGGTTCAGCAGGATTTGTTTTAGCTTCGTCGCGTCACCATGAAAACGCGGCAGCGCCGGCGCAACCCGACAGGAAAGTTTGACACCACCATCCACGGCCTTCTGGCGCACAACCCGAAGGGCGGCTTCCGTCGTCTGACAAAGGTCAATCAACTGCTCTTCAAGAGCCAGCCCACCCGCTTCGGCCTTTGAAACGTCAAGGATGGTGTTGATGATGCCAAGAAGGTGCCGACCGCTTTCAAGAATATCCCCGGCATAATTGCGATAGCCGTCACTGCCAAGCGGCCCCATCAATTCGCGGTGCATCACTTCGGAAAAACCGATTACCGCGTTTAAAGGCGTGCGCAATTCGTGGCTCATATTGGCAAGGAATTCCGATTTTGCCAGGCTGGCTGCTTCGGCGGCATCCTTTGCGGACTGCAATTTCTTCTCGCGTTCCTTCAGGCCGGTAATATCGGAAAAGAACCCGATCCAGCCACCATCCGTGATGCGCTGGAGGGTAAAATTCACCCAAACGCCGCCACGCAATTCCAATTCAAGAGAACCCGATTCCCGGCGAAGCTGGCGCAGACGGCCAACAAACCAGCCCGCATCCTGTTCCGGCACGACAATGCGGCCCGCCTCAACGTTCACACGTAGAATATCTTCAAGGATGACATCCGATTCGGAAAGAGCCGTCGCCTCAAGGAAATCCTGACGAAACCGCGAATTGCAAAGAATAAGTTTTTCCGCATCATCGAAAATAACAAACGCATCCTGGATACTTTCAATGGCCTCAACGAGATGTGTTCTCGATTTGATTGCCCTGGACCAGGCCAGCGTCTCATTCGTCACGTCTTCCGCTGTCCCGCGATAGCCGCAAAACTTTCCGTTTTCATCATCGAAAATAGGAAGACCGCTTAAACGGAAAGTCCGCACCCCACCCTCAGGAAGGGGCACCTCGTAAAGCTCTTCCCGAAAGGGTGAGCGCATGTCCGGCCCAGGCCGGTCGACGCCTTCGCCAACCGACTGAAACCGTCCGAACGCGAAAAGACCTTGCCCTTCAAGCTCGCGCGGCAACACACCGACCAGATCGAAGACACGCGACGACGCATAGGTGAAATTAAAATGGGCGTCCGTCTCCCACAACCAGTCCGACACAAGCCGGGCAAGGTCTTCAAAACGTTTGCGCTCTGCCGCGACCTGCTTGCGAAGGCCGACACCATAGCCAACGTTTTGCACATTGCCTGCAATGGCCACAAGCGTTCCACCGGAATCGCGGACCGGAAAATGGCGCGAATGGAAGGCTTCATTATGCGCACCGCGATGAAGCGAAAAGCTGTGATGAAAAGCCTGCGCGTCCCGCCGCACAGCATCCGTAATTTCCTGAAGCGAAAACGGCGGCGTCTTCGTTGCGCCGTCCTTTGACACTCGGCACAACGCATCAAAGGCTTCATTCGTATAAAGAAGCTGCCCGTCAAGGCTCGCCATGTAGACAGGCTGTGCAGATTCCAGAAAATCCGCTCCCATCTGCGCCCGAAGATTCTCAAGCGCCTGGGAGGACCCCTGCGCTTCCGGAGCCGGATCGACGGATCGAAGATGCGAAGACTTTGCTTCTTTGCGTTGCAAGGTTCCCCAGTGCCCCCATAAGGCGATGCCCGGCAAAGCACGCCTTAAAACATGAAGGCCGCCTTGCGGTTATTTTTCTTCAGGGTCGTCCTTGCCCCGATCAAGCCGCTTTATAGCATAAAGATATTCGGGGTCACGGCGCCATTGCTGCATAACGGTGGCCGCCGCTTCGGCGTCAATGCGCTCGTAAAAGGCAAGAATCCTTGAAAGTTCCCCCGGGTCCATCGTGTTTTCCGAGGCCCGTGCCTTGCGGCTCAACAGAAAAATCGAGGCAAAGGTTTGTATTTGAAGGTTTTTTGCCTTGCAGGCAATGGCCATGCCTTCCCCGCCCGGCTCGAACAGAAGGCGGCGCACAAGCTTGCCGGAAAGTTCGGTATATTTCGAAAAAAGCGCCGCAAAAAGGGACGTTTCTCCCTGACGCAGGACGCGAATCAGCAATTCGGGCGTGATATTGACATCTTTTGCCAAGCGTTCGGCTGAATCCGGTTTCTTTTCCGCCTTCGGCACAACGCTGCCTTCGGCCGTCATAATATCTTTAACCGAGGCCTCGATCTGGTCGTCAAGTGCGGCGACGTCAATGTCAAAACTGGTGGCAATTTCTTTTCGAAGGGCTGCCGACACCCACCAATACATTTTTTCAGCAAGTTCCGGGCCCAAATCCGGCCGCCGAATAAGCGGCTCACGATAGACGTTTTCTTTTTTCGACTGATCAACAAGATATTCCCGCGTGCCCTTTGAAATTTTGGCATCTACATTTTCAAGAAGCGTCTTGATCACATCGATGTTGCCAGCTTCAACAAGCGCATCGGAAACGATTTCGCTGACATTGCTTCGCATGGCGATGGCGAGCTGATGCTCCATCGCCCGATGTTGAATAACTTCGATAAGATCGATGTCGTGAAGAATTTCGCTTTTTAGAAGAACGGGCCTGGCAACATCGACCTCGTCATTGGCAAGCATCAGAATCAATTCACGCGGCGCATTCGGCAAAACCGCCATCCGTTCGGCAAGATGACGCCGGACGACCATCTCCACTTCGCGAACCAGCTGGTTGAGAATATCCGTCATGAGCGCGTGCTCGCGCTCGCTGATCGCGCCGGCCTCATTGGTAAAGAGGTCGCTCACCGTGTTGATCAGGTGTTTTCTTCCGGCGTCGGATTTGTCACGCGCCAGATTGAGCAATTGCTCAATCTCTTTTTGTTCCATCTTCTCCATCCCAGTCTCACACAGACGGACACCGGCATCGATATGAGCCGAATTGCCCGATGCGTCCGCCCCTCTTCGGCTGCGCACACGCTTTGCGATGGCGTGCGCTTGTCGCGCCAGCCCGGCATTCTAACCGAAGGATGGTTGCGCATTTCTTACCTGGTTCTTAAAAAAGGATGGGCAATGGGAAAAAGGCGGCAAAACAAGGGCGAAGAAGAGCGGCGCCCAAGCCACGGCAACGGCTCGCGCCTTAACACTTTTTAAAGAGACGGCCCCTAGCCTGACGGTCTTTCACAAATCCCGCAATTTGCGAGGCGAGACAGGATGAACGTTACGCCGATCCCGGCGCTCCTTCAGGCCCTTTCTCCACAACCAACACCCCAAAAACCGCAGGCGGCGCCAGCCGCGCTGGCGGCACAACAGGTCTTGGCGGCCCGCAAGACGGGCAGCGCCCCAAGGGAAGCCCAGCTATCCGCGCCAAACCTGCCCCCAAAAGCCCTGTTCGATCCGAAAAAATCCGCAGATGCTTACGCGCGCGACCTACCGCGCGGCAGCCTTCTCGACATCATCGTCTAAAAATCAGATTTGGGGGTCTCTTGGCGAGGGGTTCCCTTGCGAAGAATCCTCTTGCGGGTCTTGCGCGTCGAGTCCCAACAAACCCCGTGCGAACGCACGCGGATCAAAGGCGTGCAAATCCTCTGCCGCTTCGCCAACCCCCACCGCATGAACCGGCAGACCGAAACGATCGGCCAGGGCCACGACAACGCCGCCGCGTGCCGTGCCGTCCAGCTTGGTCACCATCAGGCCGGTGAGTGCCACCGCTTGGCAAAAAGCTTCGACCTGGGAATGGGCGTTTTGCCCGACATTCGCATCCAGAATCAAAAGCGTGGCATGGGGTGCCGTGGGATCGCATTTTTTCAACACGCGAACAATCTTCTTCAACGCTTCCATTAGTTCCCGTTTGTTCTGCAGCCTGCCCGCCGTATCCACCAACAGCACATCGCGCGCATCGCGTGTCGCCTGTTCATAGGCATCAAAGGCAAGCCCCGCCGCATCTGAACCCGCTTCCCGCGTAAAAACGGGAACGCCTGCTCGATCACCCCAAAGTTGAAGCTGCGCCGTTGCCGCCGCGCGAAACGTATCCCCGGCGGCGAGAAGAACGCGGTGGCCTTCCGCTGCATAGCGCGTTGCCAATTTGCCAAGGGTCGTTGTCTTGCCGCTGCCGTTCACACCGACCACAAGAACGACAAACGGTTTCTTTTCGGGGTCAATCACAAGCGGCTTTGCCACAGGGTCGAGAAGATCCTGCACCGCCGTCGCCAGCGCCTCACGCACATCTTCCGGTGTCACGTCCTTGCCAAAACGCGCTTCCTTTAAGGACGCAACAAGCCGGGAGGCTGCCGCCACACCAAGGTCCGCGCCAATCAGAGTTTCTTCCAGCTCTTCAAGAGTGGTGGCGTCCAGCGGACGGTTTTTAAAAATGCTGCCGATGCCATCGGCAAGCTTTTCCGAAGATTTTTTAAGCCCCGTTCGAAGGCGCGAAAGCCAATTTGTTTCTTTCACCATGCGCACATTATCGGGAAACTCGCCCGAACAATTCCTGCGCGCCCAATTCAATCCCGGCTGAGACGATCGTCCCGGGCAGGGCATCCGCATCCAGCCGCACGGGCGCGAAATGTTCGCTACGGCCAAGGCGCGGCGTTTCAACCAGTAGGCTTGCACGCGTGCCGGCGCAGGCTTCGTGAAAACGTCGCTCGGCACGCTTGCCTTCTGCGCGCAGCCACGCCGCGCGCGCCTTGCGAATGTCGCCCGGTACCTGCGGCATCCGTGCCGCCGGCGTTTCCGGACGGACAGAATAGGGAAAGACATGCAGATAGGTCAGGCCGCAGGCCGCAACCAGGCTGCGCGTCTCTTCAAACATGGCATCCGTTTCCGTTGGAAAGCCCGCGATCAGATCGGCACCAAAAACCATGTCCTTGCGCAAAGCACGGGCGCGTTCGCAAAAGGCGATGGCCTGGGCGCGGCTGTGGCGGCGTTTCATGCGTTTTAAAATCATGTCACTGCCCGATTGCAGGCTTAAATGCAGATGCGGCATCAATCTGGGCTCATCCGCAATCAGGCGCAAAAGATCCGCGTCCACCTCTGCCACGTCAATGGAAGAAAGACGCAGGCGCGGCAATTCCGGCACCAAGGCAAAAAACCGGCGCAGCATTGCACCAAAGCTGGGCTTGCCGGGAAGGTCGGCACCGTAAGATGTCAAATCAACACCGGTCAGGACGATTTCTTTGTAGCCATTGGCGAGAAGGGCGCGCGCCGCATCGACAAGTTCCCCCAGCGGCACGCTGCGACTGCCCCCCCGGCCATAGGGAATGATGCAAAACGTGCAACGATGATCGCAACCGTTCTGCACCTGCAGGAAGGCGCGTGCACGGCCTTCGAACCCCTGAACAAGATGCGACGCCGTCTCGCGTACAGAAAAAATATCGTTCACCTGAATGCGTTCCCCGGCCGTGCCGCCATAGTTTTTTGAGTCCAGCTTCTCGGCATTGCCAAGCACACAATCGACCTCCGGCATCTGCCCATAGGCCTCGGGCGAAATTTGCGCGGCACAGCCGGTCACAACAATGCGCGCGTCCGGACGTTGACGGCGCAGACGCCGGATGGCCTGACGCGCCTGGCGCTCGGCCTCGGCCGTAACGGCGCAGGTGTTGACATAGATGACATTGGTTTCACCGGCGGTGCGCGCATGGCTCTTGATGACTTCCGCTTCATAAGCATTCAGCCGGCAACCGAAGGTAAGAACGTCCGGCGCCGTCATGTTCCCATCTCCCGGCTCAGCCAATCGCCGGAAATTTTGCCTGAAAAACTGTGCACCGCCGGCCCGGCAAGCAGCACATGGCCATCGTCACGAAGACACACAAACAAATTGCCGCCGTCCTGCACGACCTCAATCGCGGCACCCGTTTCCAAAAGCCCCCGGCGGCTGGCAGCAACGACGGCGGCACAGGCACCACTGCCACAGGCCGGCGTCAGACCCGCGCCACGTTCCCAGACGCGCAGGCGCAGGCGATGGACGCCAAGCATTTGCGCAATACCGATGTTTGCCCGTTCGGGAAAAATTGGATCCCGTTCCAGAATCGGGCCGAGGACACCAAGGGGGACTTTTTCCGCATCCTCGACAAAGAAAACCGCATGGGGATTGCCCATGCTGACGGCAACGGCGTCGCCAAGCGCGCCATCGCCAAGGGCAAGGTGCAGCGTGTCAGCGGCGGCCTTCAGGGGGATCGCCTGCCAATCGGTTTGCGCTGGGCCCATATCGACCGAGATACGGCCAGCCTCGTCGCGCGTCGCCTCAAGCACACCCGCCTTCGTGGCGATGGTCACGCGGTCCTCGCCCCGTTCGTCCATCAGCAAAAGCGCCACGCAGCGCGTCGCATTGCCGCAAGTTCCAACCTCACCGCCGTCAGCGTTACGGATGCGCATGTGTGCCGTCGCGTCGCGCGCGTCCTCGATCAACACGACCTGATCACAGCCGACGCCCGTGTGACGCGCGGCAATGGCGCGTGCACCGGCGGCGCTGAACGCCCCCTCCGGCAAACCCGATGCGGGCGAACCCGCCCCCCGGCCATCCAGCACAACAAAGTCGTTGCCGGCACCGTGCATTTTTTGAAAAGAAAACGTCTCCATGCCCGCTTATATGGCCGAAAAGCTTGGAAAGTCTATTCGTTTCCGGTGAGACCGGCTCCGGTGAGACCGGCGTTCTGCAACGAGCGGAAAAAGGCTCCCATATGAAAAGCGGCCTGAACAGGCGCGTTCGGGGCTGCCACCGGACAGGCGCGCCGGGCCTGGCAACCCGCCTCCAGACAGGTTTTCCCCGCCGGCGTCGTCAGATAGGCCCCACAGGCCGGCACGTCATAGCTGGACGATGCGAACGCGCCTACCGGACAGGCGCCCAGACAGGGCTTTGCCGCGCAAGTGTCGCAAGGAACCGGCGCGTCAACCCGTGGCGGCAGGGCGCCAACCTCAACCCGTGGAGGCAGGGCGCCG
>CAYTAE010000006.1:0-20099 GCA_964435655.1 uncultured Rhodospirillaceae bacterium | reverse complement strand
GGTCGTTCGAGAGCTTTGTCATCGCTGCAGCGATATCCACGTTCTCGATGCCGTTAACGCTTTCTTGGGTCTGGAGAAGTGCATCGATATGAATTTCATTGGCCAGATCCAGGGTTTTGATCGAGGCGCCAATGCCTGTCCGAATATCTGGAATTTCATTTACGGCCTCTTCTGCAAGCCTTAGAGCCTCTTCCAGGCGCGGTCGGTCCAATGGCGAGGTGGTGGTGGTTTGGGCCATGTGCAACGCGCGGATCAGTTTTTCGAATCCGGGCGCATCTGCTCGAACACCGTAAGCAACATCCAGGTCATCGTCGGCATGGGCGGTCAGAGTGGCGCTGTCACCCTGGTAGTAATTTAAATCCGCAGATGACGGATAGCCGATTGGTGGTGTTAGAAAATTAGGATCGTTCAAATCTACCGGCGCCGTACCGGTTCGCATGCCAGCAAACAGATAGCGTCCTTCCACATCGACGTTCAGAAGCCCTGACGTCATTTCCAGACGGTTTGTCGCCTCAGTGTTGATGGCGATGTCGCTGGCATTGTCATCGGTGTTTAATGCGCTGATTAAAAGAGTGCGAAAGTCTGCGGCAATATCGAAAATTTGCGAGGTGTGCAATTCCATCGTCCGCAGGCGCTGTATAACCTGCTGGTTGTTTACAGAGAAACGGTCAATGCGTTCTTGGGATGTCTTCAAATTAACCAGTCGGTCCGACTGGGGCGCGATCTCTGAATAGCGCACGGCGACTTTTTGCGTTGAGATTTGGTTCTGGGTGTCCAGAATCTGCTTCTGCGTATCGAAGATTCGACCGAGAAGCTTTGTTTCTTGGGCAAGATTGGCAATCGTCGATGAAATCATAAGCCTCTCCTAACGAGCCAAATTGACCAAGGTTTCAAGCATTTCGGAAATCGTAGAAATCATCTTCGCCGACGCGTTGTAGGAATTTTGAATAAGGACCATTCGGGCCAGTTCCTCGTCGATATTGACGCCGCTGATCGATGTCGCCTGAAAGGACAGCTCGTTGACAAGGTCCTGTTTAAATTGAAGATTTGAGGTGACGTTGTTCGCTTCTGTGGCATTCAATGAAAGGATCGATGTCGCATATTCCGATAGCGTGTTGCCGAGTGGCGGCAATCCGCCTGCGGGCACGAAAGACAGCTTTTGGGAAAAGCGGTTGGCCAGCTCTTGCGCGATGGTGTTGTCGCCGATTGCAACACCTGCATCGCCAAGCGCTGGGGCGCCAGCCAGGCTCAGGCTGCCGCGTGAAATTTGTGCCGGATTGCTGGAAATGTTGCTGCGAACGGAAAGAATGCTGGCCTCGCCGGTCCGATCTGTCTCGATTCCCATCGCGG
Organism: uncultured Rhodospirillaceae bacterium; assembly: GCA_964435655.1. GTDB lineage: Bacteria > Pseudomonadota > Alphaproteobacteria. The sequence goes on along the minus strand of CAYTAE010000006.1, from coordinate 18,749 downwards.
AAACAAGGGTGCCACCGCCGCTATCGGACAAAAAGAAGTTGTCGCTGTTTGCGTCGGTAATCTGCAGCCGGTAAGCGCCACCTTCCTTGACGACGCGTGCCGTGATGTTGACACCGGAACCGGAAAGAGTCGCATCGGCATTGATTTTGGCAGCAAGGCTATCCAGGCTGTCACCCGCTACATAGGCGACAGATCGGGTAAATGGTGCTGTGCCAACCGTGTCATATCCGGAAAAGACAAGATTGCCACTCAGGCCAAGTGCTGTCGTGCTTGAGGTTTGCTGGGAGGTTGAATAGCTGTCGTAATTTGCGCCTGTCGTAAACAGGTCGTTCAGTCCAAAGAAATGAGAGAACCCAACTGTCGCATTGCCAACGGCAATGGCGCTTGTACTTTCATTGATTGCAACGCCGTTTGCTAAGTTTGTTGCCTGAATGACAAGCCGGCCGTTTGCATTGACGCTTGCGGTGGCGACGGCTGGATTAAAGGCTGCGTTTATTGCATTTACAACATCTGTCACATTGGCGGGGCTGGGAAGCGTTGTCAGGTCAAAATCAAAGACAGCTGCACCTCCCGAACCGTCATCGGCGAAATCACCATTGGCATCCAGGATCGCTATTCGAAGGGTTCCAGTGCCGCTGAAGGGGTCTGTTCCGGCCACGGTCCGGCTGCCGCTAAGTATATTCTGAGGCGGCAGTCCGACACCCTGATTGTGCACCTTATCAAGCTCAGAACGAAGATTCGTGGCAAGGGAATCAAGTTCCGCCTGGAGTTGTGAAAGCGACGTGTCGCGAAGATCGATCAGGCCTCGTATTTTACCGGAACGAAGGCGGTCTGTGATGTCGACGCTGTTTAAGGTGATCGGGGCAAAGCTGTTATTTGCCGCGCTGACCGATGAAGACGGTGTGAAGCTGAGCGGTAGGGCCAGGCGGTCGACAAGTGAATCTCCGCCGCCAATGGAAACCACGGCTTCCCGATTGCCACGGTAGTAATAGGAAATATCCATATATTCGGAAAGCTTGCTGAGGGCGATGTCCCGTTGGTCTTCCAGTTCTGTCGCGGGTTGTCCGCTTCCGATTAGTTTGGATATTCGTAAATTCAGATCAGCAATCGTTGAAAGCTGCAGGTTTACGTCCTGAACAGCGGTCGAAATTTCGACTTCTGCCTCAAGGCGCAGTTTCTGAATGTCGTTCGACATGGAGTTGAATCGCTGTGCCATGGTTGTGGCAGCATTGACAACGTCGAGACGTTGCGAAACCCCTTCTGGCGTAACGGCCAACGCCTGTAGGGCGGTGTCCAGCCCTGTGATTTGGTTTGACAGCGACGAATTGGAGCTAAGCGATCCAAAAAGATCCTGCATGCGGTCGAAAAACTGTTTTTGAATTTGCGTCGCACCAAGAGATCCCGTCTGGGCCCGTAAATCCCGTAGCAAAAATTCATCGACGCTGCGTGTGATGCTTGAAACGCGAACGCCGGCACCCGTTCCAAGAATATTCTGAGCTTCCAGATTAACGGTCTTGCGCGAATAGCCTTCCGTATTCGCGTTGGCAATATTCTGGCTCGCCATGTCAATGGCGGTCCGTGTGGCGGTTAAGCCTGAAATTGCCGTCAGCAGTGAGACATTAAGCGACATGGGCGTCTATAGTTCCTGATCAATGGCAATGGAAATGCCAGATGCCGGTTTTCCAAGCGCCTTGCCGTCATGCTTGTACCCGTCGCCGCCGGCGTTTAGTTCAGAGACGGCCCTGGCTACGGCGCGCAGGACATGGCTGTTTGCTTCCATCGCGGCCTTCAAGGCCAATGCATTTGACTGGGTCGATTTGCGAAAGGCGATGTTGCTGGTTTTCAACCGGGTAAGAAGATCTGCCTCGATGTTTTGAAGATTTTCCGGCCGTTCGCGCAAACCACGTAGATGGCCTTCATAGGCATGGGTCAACTCGGTCTTTTCCACCTGCAGGCCTCGGATGTCTTCATGGCGGCGTTGGTGCAGCAGGGACGTTTCCTGATCCATCAGAACGATCAACTGCTCCGTTACTGCCGCTAAGTCTTCAATGCGAGCTGTCATGTGCATGGTCATCCACCTCCTGCAGTTTTAGGATTTCCCGTTGCACCGAATTGGCGATACCTACGCCGCCACGCTGGGCCATGGCCTTTCCATATTCTTCCGCCAGCATGGATTTGTAGATCGTTTCGCTAAACCCGCCACCGAAGGGTCCTTCCGTCTTGATGCCGGAGAACATCGTTCCGACCATCTGGGAAAGAAAGAACGCCTCGAAATCCTGAGCTACGCGATGGGCTTCCTCTGCATTGCGCACGGTGGGAATCTTTTGTTCCCCATGGCGTTGTTGTGCGAGAATTGAAAAATCGACTGGCGATTTAAGAGCGTCCATTACATCACCTCGATTTCTGCCTGCAGGGCGCCCGCCGCCTTGATGGCCTGGAGGATGGTGATCAGGTCACGCGGCCCAATTCCCAAGGCATTCAGCCCGTTTACAAGTTTCTGTAGATCGACGCCGCTGGTGAAAATAGCAAATTGCTTGCTGTCACTTTCATCGATTTCAATGTCGGACCGTTGCACGGTTGTCGTTGTGCCTGTGTTGGAAAACGCGTTCGGCTGTGACACTTGCGGGGTTTCGGTAATGCGAATGGTAAGATTGCCCTGTGCAATCGCAACGGTGCTGATGGTTACCTTTTCGCCCATGACAATAGTACCGGACTGTTCATCGATGACGACGCGCGCCGGTTGATCCGGCTGAACGGATAGTTGTTCAATGTCCGTAATCAAAGAGACGATGTTTGCCGTATAGGCCGCGGGTATCTGAAGGGTCACGGTGGATGGATCCAAGCTTTGTGCGGCCGGTGCGTTCAGATGTCCGTTGATGACCTGGGCAATGCGTCGTGATGTCGTAAAGTCGGGATTGCGTAGCGAGATGTTGATGCTTTTCAGGTTGCTCATATCGAAATCAATGGCGCGTTCGACAATGGCGCCATTTGCAATGCGGCCATTTGTCGGCACGCCCTTTGTCACGCTGGATCCGGATCCTACCGAAGCTGAAAAGCCGCCAGTTGCGACCTGCCCCTGGGCGACAGCGTAAATTTCTCCATCAGCGCCGATCATGGGTGTTACCAAAAGGGTGCCTCCAAGCAGACTTTCCGCATCCCCCATGGCACTTACGGAAACGTCGATGCGTCCGCCATGCCTTGCGAAGGCCGGTAGCGTTCCGGTCACCATGACGGCGGCCACGTTATCCGTTTTGATGCTTTCGCCCCGGACATTGACGCCAAGCCGCTCAAGCATGCCGATCAGGCTTTGTTTCGTGAAGATCGCATTTGTCAGGGAGTCGCCAGTACCATCCAGGCCGACAACAAGGCCGTACCCAACCAGAAGGTTCTCTCGGACGCCCTGAAAATCTGTAATGTCCTTGATTCGTACCGAAGCGTTTCCCTGCCATGCCGGAAAGCCGCTGGCGATAAGAAAAATGGCGCTAAAAAGCGCGATCAGACGGTGTCGCCGCCGCCCTCTTATCGAAACACTGCAAAATCTTTTTTTCCCCTGCATTCGTTTTTAACCCGTTGATACTGTTCCTGACGGGTAACAAGTTGCGAAAGCCGTGCCATCTGGGGATGCTTTGTATCTGGTTGATTTATAATGTTATTTTTGTTCCCTGGTACCTGATGGGAGGCAACCCGGCAAGAAGGGAGGGGGGGTAGATGCGAAAAGCGGAAAAATTTGCCGACCCTGTCTGCCCTATCGAGACAGCGGTTCGGCCGCATGTCTGGTCACCGCTTCGCCGCGATGTAGAGCGGGGCTTAACGAGTTTTTAACGGTGAAAACCGATCCTCATTTGACGGATCCTTGTAACCACATCTTTTCGAATGAAAATTAACGTTACCGGCCCAGGTCGTAACACACAGCTTCGCCGCACCGACAAGAAGACGCGTGGGGGGGGTGGCAGCGCGTTCGCTTCACATTTGCAAGAAGCGGCCCCCGCTGACACAACAGCAAAAGCCACTCCGGCGGCGGTAAATGGGCTATTGGCGCTTCAAGAAGTGCACGATGACTCTGATGAGAATTCTTCCCGGGCCAAGGCCTTCGCCCATGGGTTGCTTGATCAGCTCGACGTGCTTCGCCATTCCTTGCTGTTGGGCAGGATAGAGCCTGCTAGGCTTCGCGAACTTCGCGGTCATCTGCAGGCGGAGCGCGCAAAGGTTATGGACCCCGAACTCGCCAGCATCCTTGACGAAATCGAACTTCGCGTCGCCGTCGAGCTCGCCAAATACGAAGAATCTTTCTAGATAAAATTGGCAAGGTGATATGGGCGAGGGGCTTTTTTGGCTGCCGGTGCAGAAAATTCGCTGGGGCAGGAAATATAACTAATTGAAAATAAAGTAATTTATATGTTTTCGCCAGCTCAAAAACGCCCCTATTTTTTCATTCTTGATAATCTTGCGGCCCGAGGTGTTGCTACCTATAATTCGCTGCCAAATTTCGCATATCTTGTGAGAAGTGAAAAAGCCGTCCCATGAAAGCAGAGCTTCCTGCAAATTACCGCCCGTCTAAAAGCGAATCCTTTATGAATGCCAACCAGCAGGAATATTTCCGCCGTAAATTACTTAATTGGCGGGAAGAACTCTTGAGGGAGTCCAAGGAAACGCTTGTGCATTTGCGTGAGGAAAGCGGGCATGAGGCGGACGTAGCAGACCGGGCATCCCTTGAAACGGATCGATCTCTTGAACTTCGGACCCGGGACCGGGAACGCAAGCTGATTGCAAAGATCGACGAGGCCCTTCTTAGAGTGGAAAACAGTACCTATGGGTACTGTATCGAGACGGGTGATCCAATCAGTCTGAGCCGTTTGGAAGTGCGTCCAATTGCGATGCTGGGCCTTGAAGCACAGGAGCGTCACGAGCGTATGGAAAAGAGCCATCGCGACGATTAGGCGTTTTGCAACGCGAAGAGAAAATGAAAAAAGGGCCAATGTTCAACATTGGCCCTTTTTCTTGTTCGGATAAACGTCACCGTATCAAAACGGGAAGAGGCTCTCGTAGATTTGCATGCCATAGCGCGGTTGCTGAACGTCCGAGAGTTGGCCCCTGCCGCCATAAGCGATGCGGGCTTCGGCGACTTTTTCATAACTCACAATATTGGAGGCGGTGATGTCCTCGGGGCGAACGACGCCGTCGATGTGCAATTCTCGGACTTCGTGATTTATCCGGATTTCCTGAAGTCCGCTGATTACTAGATTTCCGTTTGGAAGCACCTGGGTCACAACGGCAGCAACTTTCAGGCTAATGGTTTCGCTGCGATTAACGGTGCCTGTGCCTGTAGAATTTGTATTGCTATCCACGTCCACCAGGTCCGTCGGAACGACCGTCTCCGGCAGAACATTTGCCAAGGCTGTTTCATAACCAAGGAATGCTGAAAGCGAGGCATCTTCCTCATTCTTGCGAGTACGGGTCGTCGTGTTAGAGATGTTTGCGTTGTCCGAAATCTCGATCGTAATGGTCAGAATATCGCCGACGCGGGCCGCGCGCTGATCTTTGAAAAAGGCGCGTGCGCCAGGCCGCCAGAGGGAATTATCGTGATGTGCAATGGGCTGTGTCGCTGGCATGGGGAGGCTTACCGGCTGGTAGTTTGCTTTCTTGACCGGGTTCTGTATTGCCGCAAGTCTTGGCTCTTCGCCGGCCTGGGACAACCGTGTCAATGCATTGCAGCCGACAAGTGTCGATGCCATCAACATGAGGGCAGCAAAGTGCAATAGCCGTGCACAGGGTCTAGCGTACATGGTGTGTTTCTCCCTGCATCGCGAGGGTGTCAAAAGCGTAGGCGCTAACCTTGTTTGGGCCCATGACAACGGCCTCGACGACCGTTTTGCTTTGAACATTCATCACGCGAATCATGTCGTTTCGGCTACCCTTGTCCATGGCGCGGCCTTTCATCGTCAAGGTCATGTAGGGCGTGTTGTAGGTCATCGTCACGAGGGTTCCCTTTTTGACAAGAATGGGCTGACGTACCTCATTTTTTTGAATAGGCTTTCCGGCCAGGATCATCCGGCGCGGCGTATTTCCAATAAGGTCGCCAGTGGTCGTTACGACGTTCGATCCAATCCGGTCGGTCCGCATCTGAACCCATTGGATATCCTTTTTGCGAAGAATGTCGCCATGATCTGTGCGTTCGCGCAGGACTGGGATGAGAATGGTTGCGTGGGCTTTTCCACTTACGCGAAATTCTTTCGCAAATGGGTCGTTTGCTGGCGAGACGAGCGTTGCGGAGAAAAATTGGCTCCGTTTGTTGTATTCCAAATGCTTCACGGCGATGGTCGCAAGACGATCTGTCGGCACATAAATTTGTGACTCGCGACTGGAGAGCGCTATCTGCATATTTTTTTGGGCGCCTTGTTTGCGCAGCGCTTCCTTTAAGGCTGTTTCGATGGCTTCCTGAGGGATAGCCTTGCCGGAACGCTCGACAACCACATGGGCGAAGCGGGAGCGTGCCCGCCAGGGAAATTTATATGCCCTGGCGATGCGGGTCAGGCGTTCTGCATCAAGCACAATTCGCATGCCAGGAGCTGGCGCCTTGGCGATCGCGATATCTGCTTTATTTCCGGCATTCTGAAAAAGATCGCCAATGTGAATAATGTCGCCTTCGACAAGAACATGTTCCTGCAGAACAGGTTTGGCCCAGACTGCCGGCGTTAACACGATGCAAACTGCAAGCAAAAGAAGCGTTCGCGTAATTCGCTTAATCATCGTCCGTCCCCTAGGTTACCTGGTTTGCTGTTTGCATCATCTCATCGGATGTCTGAATAACTTTCGAGTTCATCTCATAGGCGCGCTGTGCGGCGATCAGACTTGTAATTTCCGTCACCATGTTGACGTTTGAAGATTCCAGAAACCCTTGGATGACGGTTCCGATACCCGTTGAACCGGGGGTGCCGGTGGTTGCGTTTCCAGATGAGGCGCTTTCCAGAAACATATTCCCGCCCGTGGCTTGGAGGCCGGCTTCGTTCGGGAAAACGGCCAGTTCAAATTGTCCGACATTTTGTGGGGCAACTTGTCCCGATACCTTGACCAGCACTTCCCCGGTTGAATTAATTGTTACTTCGGTGACATCTGCGGCGATGGTGATGCCGGGAAGAATTCGGTAGCCATCCGAATTTACGACTTCCCGGCTCGGACTAAGCTGAAAAGAGCCAGCCCGGGTGTATGCCGTATCCCCGCTTGGCAATTCGACCTGGAAATAGCCTTTTTCCTCAATGGCTAGATCGAACGTATTTTCCGTGCTGACTAAATTTCCCTGGCCCGTAATCCGATAAACAGCGGAAGTTTGTACGCCCGTTCCCAGTTGCACGCCAGAGGCATCGACGGTGCCGCTATCGCTTGATGTGGAGCCAACAAGTTCCAGGTTTTGGTACAAAAGGTCTTGAAATTCAGGGCGTTGCCGCTTGTAGGCGGTGGTATTCATATTGGCGATGTTGTTGGCAATCACTTCAACGTTCAGTTGCTGTGCCAACATTCCTGTCGCTGCAATATCCAAAGCACTCATTGGTCAATCCTTCTTTGTAATAGCCGCGGCGCTGCTTAATTCATCCGCGTTAGAGCCTGGATCGCGCGGCGTTTGCGATCGTTCTCCCCTTGGATCAGTTTGCTTGCCGATTCATAGGCACGAGCCAACGAGATCATTTTTGTGATTTCTGAGATTGGCTCGACGTTCGATTGTTCAAGCTTGCCCTGTAACACTTCTGATGTTTTGGCCTCCTCGGGCGGCAACTCCGAGCGGTAGAGGCCATTTTCCATTCGGATAAGGGCATTTTCGTCCGCAAAGCGGTGTAATTGGATTCTCCCTATTTTTCCGCTTGCCGAAGAAACTTGGCCAGAACGGGAGACCGTAATTTCCTGCTCATCCGGCCGCAGCGTAATTGGGCGCTCGTTGTCGGAAAGAAGTGGGTGGCCGTCACTGGTGACGATCTGATGTAGTTCGTTCATCTGAAAGTGACCATTGCGCGTATAACGCGTGCCGAAAGGCGTTTCGACGGCGAAATAGCCATTCCCCTGAACAGCAAGGTCCAACGGGTTTGTTGTGTCGATGAGTTTCCCCATCGAGCGGTCGCGGACGCTGCCCGTGCTGCGGACGAAAGAAACCGGTTCGCTTTTGCCTGCCTTCGCCAAATGTTCCGCGAATAGGAGGTTTTCGCTTTTGAACCCCACCGTCGACACATTGGCGATGTTGTTGGCAATGACAGAGAGCTGACGCTTCATAAGCATTTGCCTAGATAGGCCGATTAGAGCTGGTGTTCCCATTCTTCATCCCTCGTTGAAGATGTGGCTGCATTGCAAGAGATGCATGGCGCGTGCCAATAGATGTTTTCTTTTCTTTCAGTGGGTTGATGTGGGTACACGCAGGGGGCAGGCCCTGCCATGGGAAGGGGTTGCCCGGCAGTTATTGCCGCTTGCCGACTGGATGCTAGGGGTGCGCAGGGGGAAATGGACAGCATGCGCCTATATGGCGGAAGTCAAAAGATTGCGGCATTTCAACCACCTGTTAACCCTTCTTTCCTACCCTTGTCGCATTCAATACGCCTTTTGGTCGATCGTGCGGCCTGGGCGCTACGAATCGAAGCTCAAGGACGCAGAATGGCAAAGTCCAAAAAGGAAGTCGAAGACGCCGAAGCGACCGGGGCGGAAGCCTCGGACGAAACAGAAGAAGGCGAAGAGGAAGAAGAACAGGAATCGGGGAAAAACAAGCTTTCCGGAAAGAAACTTGTTCTCTTTTACATTTTGCCCGCCGTGCTGGCGATTTCCATCGGCATGGTGCTGGTCTTTGTACTTTTTGATAACGAGATATTGAGTGACGACGCCGTCGCAGAGGCGGATGAGGCCGTGGTTGAAGAAGAGGCGACGCAGGCGATCTTTTATGAACTCCCGGAGATGCTGGTGAATCTCAACTCGAAGGGAAGAAAAGCCAGTTATCTGAAAATCAGCGTCAATTTAGAGCTTGAGGACCCGGGGGATATTCCGCGAATTGAAGCTGTGATGCCACGGATCGTTGATAAATTTCAGGTCTATCTTCGGGAATTGCGAATTGAGGATTTAAGCGGCTCAGCGGGCGTTTACCGTCTGCGCGAAGAACTACTTCGACGTGTGACTGCCGCTGCAGCACCCGCCAAGGTGAAAGACATCCTCTTCAAAGAAATGTTGATTCAGTAAGAGATATTTAAATGGCAGAACCAACAGACACCGAATCGATAGAAACGGAAAGCGCACCGTCCGAATCTGGGGAAGCCGCCACTCCTGACGAGGAAGACCGTCTCGCAGCTGAATGGGAGGCGATGGCCGACGAAAACGAGGACGAAGGGGATGAAGGCGAAGAGGGTGGTAATGCAAACGCCTCCGGGACAAAGGCGCGAGTCCTGAATCAGGAAGAAATTGACTCACTCCTCGGCTTTAACGAAGGCGATAGCTTAAACAGTGACACCGGCATCAAGGCGATTATTAACAGCCCGCTCGTTTCTTACGAGCGGTTGCCGATGTTGGAGGTCATTTATGACCGCCTGGTACGGATGCTTTCGACAAGTCTTAGGAATTTTACGTCCGACAATGTTGAGGTAACCCTTGAAAGCATTACTTCCGTTCGCTTCGGGGATTATCTGAATTCGATTCCCTTGCCGGCAATGATGGGGGTCTACAAGGCTGAAGAGTGGGACGGCTATGGCTTGTTGACGATTGATAGTGCGCTGATTTATTCGATTGTGGACGTGCTTCTTGGCGGTCGTCGTGGGACAACGATTCTACGGGTCGAGGGGCGCCCCTATACGACGATCGAGCGGGAATTGATCCAGCACATGCTGTCCATCGTCCTGGCGGATCTAAGTGCTTCTTTTGAGCCTTTAAGCCCCGTTACTTTTCAGCTTGAGCGACTGGAAACAAACCCGCGCTTTGCCACCATTTGCCGAAATGCAAACGCCGCCATTCATGTGATTTTGCGGGTAGATATGGAAGATCGTGGAGGGCAAATGGAACTCGTCATGCCTTATGCCACGCTCGAACCAATTCGCGAGCTGCTTTTGCAAATGTTCCTTGGGGAAAAGTTTGGCCGCGATACGATCTGGGAGGAACATCTAGCCAACGAGTTGTGGTGTATGGACGTGGAGATTGAAGCCGTTCTCGACGCGGTTGATGTTCCGTTGGGTGATGTCATGAACTTAACGGTTGGAAAACAGATTCTTTTGGGCGCGACCCCGGAAAGCAGTGTGCAATTGCGTTGTAGCGATGTGTCTCTATTTTCCGGAAAGATAGGGCGCAAGGGCGGCCATATGGCCGTTCAGATTGATAATTCCAGACTTTCGGAAAAACTGGCGAATGGAGAAGAAACGTGACGATTCCCCTGCTTCTTGACGGTCTTCTTGTCGGCCTTCTTGCGGCAACCCTCGTCTATGCAGTCGTTTTAAATCGACGTTTGGGGGTGCTTCGAAAGGAAAGAGAAACCTTTGAAAAAACGCTCGCTAATTTTAGCGTGGCCACGCAGCTGGCGGCAGAAAATATCCACCGGCTTAAAGGCATCGCGGACGTAGCGTCGAAGGAATTGCAGAAACAGACCCGTCTGGCGAGTGCCCTGTGCGACGACCTCGCTTTTCTGGCCGATCGTGGGGAAACGGCGGCCGACCGTCTGGAGCATTCGATCCGGGCAGGCGGAAGCGCACGCAAAACAGGCAAGGTGGCGCGGGCAAAAGTTGCTTCACCGGTACGGCCGGTGCCATCGCGTTCACCGCAGGCATCTGTGGCCGAGCATGAGTTGATCGAAGCCCTTCAGTCCGTTCGATAGGAAAACCAATGGCAATGCGACTTCGCTTTCTTCCGCTTGTGATTTTTACTCTGGTGCTGATGTTTGGCATAAAGGTCGGTGGGTTCTGGGAAGGGCTTTCGTTGGAAGGTACGACCGTTTCTGCTGCGGAATCAAAGACCGTCAATGTTGCGGAAGCCAGTGCCGACGATAAGGCCAAACAATCTACGGCGGAGCTGGAGGGCGATGCCGCAGAGAACGCTGTCATTGAAGTTGCTTCCAGAGAACCGGACCGGGATCCGGAAGAACTTAGTCAGGCTGAGATTGATGTTCTTCAGCAGCTACTTGATCGTCGCCAAATATTAGAGGCTCGCGCCGAACGGTTGGGCGGGCGTGAGGATCTGTTAAGGGCAACCGAACTTAGAATTGATAAAAAAATAGCAGAGATGAAAGCAATTCAGGAAACCATAAAAAGTTATCTCAAGCGGCACGACAAAGAAGAGGAGGCTAAACTTAAAAGCCTTGTAAAAATCTATGAAACGATGAAGCCAAAAAATGCCGCAAGGATTTTTGAGCGCCTTGAAATGCCGATTCTTTTGGACGTTATCGAGGGCATGAAAGAGGCCAAAGTTGCGCCAGTTATTGCCCAGATGGACCCCGTTAAAGCGGAAGCGATAACCACTGAACTCGCGCAACGCCGCCAGCTACCAACCCCTGGAGAGTAAATTTTAACGATCCCCATTTACCATAATTTAACCGGAAAACTTTATGGTTTTTGCTCAGGAAACGTCTGAAAAGATCATACCGAGTGGAGTTAAATGATGGGAATCGACAGGAACATGCGAATCCTGGTTGTAGATGATTATAAAACGATGCTCCGAATCATACGCAACCTTTTGAAGCAGATTAATTTTAGCAACATAGAAGATGCAATGGACGGCAGCAGTGCTTTGCAGAAATTGAGAGAAAAAGAATTTGGGCTCATCATTTCGGACTGGAATATGGAGCCCATGACAGGGATTGAGTTGCTAAAAGAAGTTCGCGCGGATGAAAAATTAAAAAAAATTCCCTTCATCATGATTACGGCTGAAAGCAAGACGGAAAATGTCATCGTGGCAAAGCAGGCAGGTGTTTCGAATTACATCGTCAAGCCTTTCAATGCGGAGACTCTAAAAACGAAGCTTGTTAGTGTGTTTGGTGATTTCTAAGGACTCGTTATGGCCAATTGTGCAAAAGAAGTTCTTGAAGCATCGACAGCGTCGGATCGAACGGATGAGATTATTCGTATTGTTCAATCCGTCGTTGAGAGCATGGAAGGGGACCTCTCTGGCCCTGCGGTAAGGCTTTATCACGAGTTTGAATCGCTTGCCGCCTTTATCCAAAATGCAAAACAGGATATTGCGGCGCTCTCTCCGGGGGAAATTCAGGAAAAGCATATTCCGTCAGCGACGGACGAACTTGATGCCATTGTCATAGCGACCGAGCGTGCGACAGGTGAGATTCTCGATGCGGCGGAAAAAATCGAAGCCGTTTTTGAGAATGTAGACGACGAAATTCGCGAAAAGCTAAATGAGGCGATCACGAAGATATACGAAGCATGCAGCTTTCAGGACATCACCGGTCAGCGGATCAGCAAAATTGTTATGACGCTTAAAGAGATCGAGGAGAAGGTCCAGGGGCTGGTTTCTGCCTTCGGTTCCAGTCTTCCCTCTGCAGAAATAAAAGAAAATGGCGGCGACCAGAAAAAGCAGGAAGACAGCCAGAACTTGCTGAACGGTCCGCAGCTTCCTGGCACGGGCAAAAGCCAAGAAGAAATTGACGCGCTGCTAAACGATTTTGATTAGCGATGGCGGCGAGCAATGGACGCCTTTGAAGATCTTGAAATAAAAGAACAAAACGATCCCAGCGTTGTCCTCTTCGTTGGGCTTTATCTTTTGCTTCTGGCTTTTTTTGTACTGTTAAATGTTATTTCAACCCTTGACGAACAGCGGACGAAAGCGGTGTTGGATAGTCTGACAGCGACCTTTAATTCGGATTTTGGGCCGCTTAGTTCGCGTCCGGTCTACAGTTCTGACGTTGAGGCGCCTCTCGTTTCAAACCGCTTTTTGAGCGACGTCGAACAATTGTTTGAAAACGCCATGCCGGTTGCCCAGGTTGATATTTTGATTCATGGAAATTTACTGGAAGTTCTTCTCGTCGCTGACGAAATATTCGTGCCGGTAAAGGCAGACGTCCGACCAGAATACGAAGCCCTTTTTGCCAAGCTTCAAGATATCTTGACATTCGGCCCCGCTGGCCTGCGCTACGATATGGGCATCATGATCGATAGCCCGTCGATGCTTCGTCAGAAATCCGAGTCCGGGCAAACCCTGGAAATGGCGCGTGTAGGAAACATCGCACGCCGAATGGTCGCGCTGGGTACGGTGCCAGCTTATCTTTACGCTGGCATTGATGACAGCAATCTTGGTCGATTGCGGCTTCTTTTCCGTGTTCGCAGCGAGAACGACGGCGAAGTTCTTTTCCGAAAATCTGATGGATAAGGGGATGGAGGCCTAGCATGGACGAATCATCCTTTTCCGTTGAACCTCCCGAGCCTGCAAGCACCGCCTGGATGGTGACGTTCGCAGACATGATTTCTCTGCTGCTGACATTTTTCGTCATGCTGTTTTCAATGGCCACCGTCGCATCGGATAAATGGGAAGATGTTGTCCGCGCCCTTGAACAAAACTTGAACCCGGGTCGTCAGACCCTGCATGTCGAGCCAACTTCCATGCACGATATTCGCAGCGTTTTCAGGGAAGAGGCAACGGATCTTTCCTATCTGGCGGTCGTTTTGCGAGAGCAGATGGGCAAGGACCAAATCCTTTCCCGCAGTTCAGTTGTGGAACACGAAAAATATCTGCTGATTTCGTTGCCTGGGGACATCCTGTTTGACAGAGGAACGGCCGACGTGACCCCGGTGGCGCGCCGTGCACTTTTTATGCTTGGAGGCCTTCTGGAAAATTTGCGAAACAGGATTGAAGTTATTGGTCACACGGACCCGTTGCCGTCGCAAGGCGAAAGATTTACATCAAATTGGGAACTTTCCTTGGCGCGAGCGGTTACCGTTGCGGGAGAGCTTCGCCATTTTGGATACCGCAAGAAAATCGTCGCCTATGGACAGGGGGATGCCAAGTTTAAAAACCTTTCCCTATCGCTACCGGAAAGTAAACGCCATGCAGTCGCGCGGCGTGTCGATGTCGTCATTCGCGATTCGAAGGGGAGCAACTGATGATGTGGAAGTTCCCCGGTCTTGCCATTTGTTCATTCGCCATTTCTGTCGTTCTCGTTACCGCTTCGGCGTGGGCGAACGAAAAAGTTGGCGTTCGTGCTTGGGCACATGACTCTTTTGGGCGGATCGTGTTTGACGTTAAAAAACCAGTCGCTCATTCCGCTAAAATCACCGATGGGAAATTAATTATCGAATTTGCACGTCCGATGCCTGCTTCTTTTTCCCAGGTGTTCCAGCATCTGAAGGGTTATGTAGGGAATGTGACAAGCGAGCAGGATGGCAAGCGCATCCTTTTGCAGCTAAAGGGAAGCTTTGAACTTCGCAGTTTTGTCGATAATGGAAAGCCCGTATTCGATTTGTTAAAAACAACGGCCGGGAAGGCGGTTTCGTCTGAAAAGGTGCGGGTGCGTGCAGGCAGGCATGCAAAATTTACACGCCTCGTTTTTGACTGGCCCAGACAGGTTGGTTATCGGGTTGAGGCTTCAAAGGGCGTGGCGACGATCCGGTTTCAGCGTCGTGCGGCCATCGATATTGGCAGTTGGAAAAAAGAACTGCCGAAACATGTGCAATCGTTCCGCGCTCAGGGTATCGGTTCGGAAACGCAAGTCCGGCTTGGTCATGAGGTACAAGTGAAACTGCGTCATTTCCGGGATGGACCGAGAATTGTTATCGATTTGTTCGAGCCGTCTACCAGGACGGCAAAGAAACCAGCATCGCAGCAGCAGAACGCATTGCGGCAGAAGAAAAAAATAGCGGAAGCCATCTTACCAAAGCCGGTAAGTTTAAAATCGTCTGCTGGCCATCCGGGTCGGCCGGTGCCGCTGACAAAGGCGTCCGAAGCGGAAACGCTGATTCCGGTGCCTGTTGAACGGAATGGCAATGCCCTTAGTCTGACCTTTGATTGGGATCGCCCTGCCGGCGTCGCTGCGTTCACGCGGGCGGGTTATATCTGGATTGTCTTCGACCGCTTCCGGAATTTTGTGCTGGATGACGTACTGACTAAGGAAAAACGACTCCTAAAGAACGTAGAGCATGTGCCTTCCCGAAAAGGGACAGTGATCCGAATCGGACCGGTGCCGGGTCTTCACCCGACACTTCGTCGCGGTGGAAATGCCTGGGTGGTTGATATCCGTCCAGAAGCGACGCCGCCGCTGATGGAAATTTCGGTGCAAGCGTTGTCGAACAAAAAAGGTGGGCTTGAATTGTTGTTGCATGCGGATGGCGCGGAAGATGTCATTCGTGTTCGGGATCCGGAGGTTGGCGATGAGCTTCTTGTCGTTCCGGTTGCCGTTGCAAATGCCGGCATGCGGATTGCCCGAGAATACGTTGATTTTTCACTGCTTGCATCGGTGCAAGGGATTGCCCTTGAACCTCGAAAGGATTCGCTCAAGGTCAAATCGACGGTTCGTGGCGTACGCATTTTCGGAGCGGAGACGCTACGTGTCTCAATGCCTGGCGGATCGAAAGGAATGCAATCCGTTTCGGATGCTCTGCTGACAAGTGTTCGTATTTTTGATTTTGATGGTTGGCGCGGTCTTCCGGAAGATTCGTTTGTTAATACGGAACAACGACTTCGCCAAGATATTGCGGTTGTGGATGAGGAACGACTGAATGATGCGCGGATGCGTCTGGCCCGTTTTTATTTCGCGAATGTCTGGATGCCGGAGACGCTTGCAATCTTGGATCTTCTTAAGGAAATGTCGCCAGGGATTGTTGATGACATGAACTTCCGGGCCATTCGCGGCGCCGCTCTTTTTCAGACAGGGGCTTATTCGGAAGCAAAACAGGATCTTTATCATTCAAGCCTTGATGGTGACGCGGAAATTGCTCTTTGGCGCGCCGCCCTGGCCGCGAAAGAAGAAAATTGGGCGCAGGCTACGAGAGGTTTTGATGGATCAGATAATTTCCTGGGGCGTTACCCAGCGTCGCTGCAAGTGCCGCTAGGCCTTCTTGCTGCCGAAGCGACCTATCGAGTTGGTAACCTTGACCTTGCCGAGGCCAGGCTGCGCGGACTTCGGGCGCTGGATTTGAGAGACGCGGATTCTGGCCGCGTCGAATATCTGGAGGGGCGCATTCGTCTGGCCCGCCGGGATCCCGATGGCGCCATCATTCTTTGGGACCAGGCCGCTGCGGGCGAAGGACGAGAAAGCAGTGCACGCGCCACCTTCGCGCGAACGTTGTTGCAACGGAAGCAAGGTGAAATTGATCTTGGCGAGGCCATTGAAAGGCTTGAGGCGCTCCGCTTTTCCTGGCGGGGCGGTGAGTTCGAGTTCAGCCTTCTCCATCAATTGGGCAAGCTTTATCTCGATGAGAAAAGATACGTACGTGGTCTTTCTGCCCTGAAGCAGCTAATCACCTATTTCGACGGTGAAGAACGCAAGCAAAAAATTGTTCAGGAAATGACGAATGTTTTCACAACCCTCTATCTTCAGGGCGAAGCGGACAAGATGCCGTTGGTGAAGGCGCTTGCTCTCTACAATTCCTTTCGCGAGCTAACGCCGGTTGGTAAAAATGGCGACCGCATGATTGAAAAATTAACCGATCGCCTGGTTGATGCCGACCTTCTTGAGCGTGCGGCAAAGCTTCTCGACTATCAGGTGGAATTCCGACTTTCTGGAAAGGACAAGGTGCGTGTCGCCACGCGGCTGGCCTTGGTTCAGCTTCTCAATCACAAGCCAGAGCGTGCCCTGAAGGCCTTAAGGGAAAGCGCCACGCAGCCGGTTTCGGAAGATCTGGCCCGTCAACGTCTCCACTTAACCGTTCGGGGGCTGGCCGAAGTTGGAAAGACGGGGGAGGCGCTACAGCTTTTGAGTGAGGATATTAGTTACGAAGGAGATCTTCTGCGGATCGATATTTACCAGCGCACGCAGGACTGGTCGAAGGCTGCCGAAATATTTCCACGGCTTCTTGGCGATCCCATGCCCGATGCAGAACTCGAAGCTCGAGACTTGAAATTCATCCTAAGTTGGGCGGTCGCGCTTTCACTTGGCGATGACATGGAAGGCTTAAAAGAGCTGCATACACGGTTCGGCAAACGCATGGAGGCAAGTCCTTATGCGAGTATGTTCCGTGTGATTTCGCCAGAGGCGGAACGTGCGGGCGAGGATTTTCTGGACCTTGCGAGCAAAATTGCAGATGTCGATAATTTTCAGGCCTTCATGACAGACTATCGTCAGCAACTGAAAGAAAAAGGCCTAAGTGCCCTGAATTAAACAGGGGCAATCCGTTTGCTGGGTCAGCCGAAGCTTTTAATAAGGCTGCCGGCAATCAGATGCCAGCCATCCACCAGAACAAAGAAGATCACCTTGAACGGTAGCGAAATCATGATTGGTGGAAGCATCATCATGCCCATCGACATAAGGATGGATGCCACCACAAGGTCAATGATCAGAAACGGAATGAAAATCAGAAAGCCAATTTCAAAAGCTCGGCGTAATTCGCTGATCATAAAGGCAGGAATCAGCACCTGCAGCGGCGTGTCAGCGGGCCGTTCGATTGCTTCCAGCTTCGCTATGCTGATGAAAAGGCCAAGATCTTCTTGGCGGACATGCGTCATCATGAAGCTATGAAGTGGCGCGGTTGTACGTTCGAACGCCTCTTCTCCGGTAATCTGCTCATCGATAAGTGGGGCGATGCCGTCGCGATAGGCTACTTCCAGGGTTGGCTGCATGATGAACGCAGTCAGAAAAAGAGCCAGGCTGATTAAAACGGCATTCGGTGGCGTTTGCTGTAGCCCCATTGCGCTACGAACGAAAGAAAGCACGATGACAATTCGTGTGAAGGAGGTCACCATCACAAGTATGGACGGTGCTAGACTCATGATGGTGAGCAGCGCAATAAGTTGAAGGAGGCGCCCTGTCGCGGACCCGCCTTCGTCAAAATCCAATGTTAAATTCTGTGCAGCGGCAGGCCCATCAACGATAAAGAAGACGAACGCAAGGGCAAAAAGAGCGACGATGTTGCTTCGTCCCATTCCAAAAACTTTCTTCATGATGTCTTTTGCTCGCCTGCCTTGGCGTCCGGTTGTGTGGGGATAGGGTTGCCGCTTTCGATTAACAGGTCCGGGCCTTGCCCCGGGCTCAGCAACACAAGATGTTCCCGGTTGTCCTGGCGCAGAAGGACCAATCGGCGGCGCGTGTCCATCGGCAGAACTTCGACCACTTCCAGACGGCGGTTGCGGTTTTTGGTCACGGGCATCCGGTTGCCAAGACCGAATTTGCGCACGGCAAAAGCGACAAGCAAGATGAGCCCAAGCACGAAGGCCAGGGCGAGGAGAAAACGGAAATATTGCGAGATATCCATCGCTGTTTTGTGTGCTTTCTGTCTATTTTTTGTTGTTTGATGGATTTCCGTAGGCGCTGAGGGCGCGGTGATGCGTGTTCATCTTGCCGAGGCGCTCCCCCAATTCGGCATATTGCGATCGCAGATCGTCCGCTAGGTGGTCAAGATCGTCTAGAAGGGCGATGACTTTTTTTCGCATCGCTTCGCGCTGTTCCGGCGGAAGGTCTCCGAGAGACTTGCAAAAGTGCTCAATTTTTATTTCAAGCGGCTTGAGGTCTATGCCGTTCCCCTCCTCAAGGGCATGGCGGGCGGCCTGGATATAACCGATGGCTTCCTGCAATTCGCCGCTTGTCATGTCGGTCATGGATGGTTCTCCCTCATATGGGGGGGCTGATTGGTGCGATAAATGTATGAGAGGAT
>CAYTAE010000005.1:0-22203 GCA_964435655.1 uncultured Rhodospirillaceae bacterium | reverse complement strand
CGGGCGATGTAGCAGCGATGGGCGCTGCGTGTGCGATCCCGGCTGGGGCGGGCCCGCCTGCGCGAGCCGGCAGTGCGCCGGGCTCGGCACGTGGACGCTCACTCTCTGCTCGGGCCATGGCGGTTCGTGGGGGGTCATGAAGGCAAATTTCGAAACGGCGATCAAGGTTGGAAAGCCCGTTGCTCGCCGGGCGGTCGAAGCGGAAAAAACCTATTTGGCGTCCGAATGTCCACTGGCGGGCGCGCATATTGTTCAAGGCATGGAACGTCTTGATGGCGCGGCGTCGAAGGAATCCTGTCACCCAATCGAACTTTTCGCGCGCGCCTATGGGATCTTGCCGGCATGATAAAAAAACACGACATAACCCGGGACGACGTGTTGTCGCTATCGGAATACGCCGAGCTTCGCGATGCGCGCCGCAAGGAAATTTCGGCAATCAAAGCCGATCGCCGCGTGGCTGTCGGACCCCATGCGATGTTTTATTTCGAAAGCTTCGACACGATGTGGTGGCAAGTGCACGAGATGCTGTACATCGAAAAGGGGGGCGAGGCACAGATTGCCGGCGAATTGGACGCCTATAGCCCCTTGATTCCAAAAGGAAGTGAGCTTGTCGCGACCTTGATGTTCGAGCTTGAGAATCCCGATCTGCGCGACGCGTTTCTTCGTACCATCGGGGGTATCGAAGACCAGATCGTTCTGCAGGTGGGCGATGTTTGCCTGCCCGCCGTGCCGGTCGCTGACGACATCGCGCGTTCCACGGAAGATGGCAAGGCATCGGCCGTTCATTTCTTGCGCTTTCCTTTTACGAAAAGTGCCATCGCCGCCTTTCGGGATTCGGCAACGGAAATCGTGCTTGGCATTCGCCATGCCGGTTACGGGCATATGGCAGCTGTTCCCAAAAAGACCCGTGCGGCCCTTGTGGAAGATTTCGATTAAGCGTTCGGGGCGTTATTCGACGGTTTCGTCCGGGTACACGCCCCAAAAGGCGGCGCGCTTCATCCAGCCTTCGAAGCCGCCGATATGCACGCGGCACCAATCGGATTTTTTGGGACATTCAAGCAGCCTGCCGACGACGTTCGCCTCGGCCTTGGCTACGGCTCTTGCGGTGGCAGAAGGTTTGTGGTGCAGGGTGCGTGTCTTGGTGGTGGCGGAACGGGTTACAATCAGCATGCGTTTTCCTGACAGCAGGCTTTGATGGACCCAGCCTTCCGTTCCCTGGGTGTCCCGAATTTTCCGCCAGGTATCGAATTCCGCCACGATTTCGACGGGCAGGCCGCGGCGCTGAAAAACCCAGTCGACGGGATAGCGCACCCCGGGTCCGGTGCGCACGTTTACTTCGGACGCTCGCAGGCTCACATAGCGCGGCAGCGGCAACCCCGTTGCGGCGGCAACAAGGTTCGGCCCCACCAGCATGGCAAAGGCAAAGGTGGCGGCGAAAAGGGGGTGCAGGAAAGCCATCAACAAAATGCAACCGTGAGTGCCGGCATTCGTGCCGGGCATCCATTCTATATCAGATAAAAGGATGCGAGGCGGGTCAAGATACGCACGCGTCCCCTGGGCAGAGGGGACAGGTGGTGGACAAGACGGTAATATCCTTGCTATGGGAGGACGGAAATCAAAGAGGTGAGGCGCGGAATGGCTGACAAAAATCCCCTGGTCATTGTTACCCGGAAATTACCGGAATCCATCGAAACGCGGATGATGGAACTGTTCGACGCGCGGCTGAACCTGGACGACCACCCGATGTCGCAAGGCGAGCTAATTCAGGCCGTCGAAACGGCGGACATTCTTGTTCCCACCGTGACGGATCGCATTGATGCGGGGGTGTTGGCCCATGCCGGGTCGAATCTGCGCCTGATCGCCTCTTTTGGTGCGGGTGTGGACCACATTGACCTTGGGTCCGTGCGCCAACGTGGAATCACGGTGACGAACACGCCCGGTGTGCTGACGGAAGACACGGCGGACATGACGCTGGCGTTAATCCTTGCGGTGCCACGCCGCCTGGCCGAGGGCGAACGGATCATTCGTTCCGGGAAATGGGAGGGTTGGAGCCCGACCGGGATGTTGGGACATCGCATCAGTGGAAAACGCCTGGGCATTGTCGGCATGGGGCGGGTTGGTTCCGCCGTTGCGCGCCGCGCCAGCGGCTTTGGGCTTTCCATCCATTATCACAATCGTCACCGGTTGCCGGAAGCGCGCGAACGTGAATTAAACGCGACCTATTGGGAAAGCCTGGACCAGATGCTTGCGCATATGGACATCATTTCCGTGAATTGCCCCCACACACCGGCGACCTATCATTTGCTTTCGGCTCGGCGTCTGAAACTGATGCGTCGCGAGTCTTATCTTGTAAACACGGCGCGCGGTGAAGTGGTCGACGAAAATGCCCTGACACGAATGCTGGAGCGTGGCGAACTTGCCGGCGCCGGTCTCGACGTTTTCGAACACGAGCCCGCCGTCAACCCCAAGCTTGTCAAACTCGACAACGTTGTTCTGCTGCCGCATATGGCTTCGGCAACGTTGGAGGCGCGGGTCGACATGGGGGAAAAGGTGCTGATCAACATCAAGACCTTTGTGGATGGCCATTCGCCGCCGGACCGCGTGATCGGAACGGAAAGCTAGGGTGCCATGCGCGTCGCGCAGGCGGCGGCCTCGCTTTGCGTGACGTCCAGGATCGAAGGTGTCTCGCCGCACAGCGGACAACCCGGATCGCGCGTGACGGCAATTTTACGGAACGTGCTGCCAAGGCCGTCGTAAATCAGCATATGGCCGTCCAGGCTTTCGCCGATCCCAAGCAGCTCCTTTAGAATTTCCGTCGCCTGAAGCGTTCCCATGACCCCGACGATGGCCCCAAGGACGCCGCCTTCGGCGCAATTTGGGACCGAGCCTGCGGGCGGTGCCTCGCGGAAAATGCAGCGATAACAGGGATGGTTGCCTTCTTCATAGGCGCGGAAGGTGGCCATCTGGCCATCGAAACGCAGAACCGCTGCCGTGACCAGCGGCTTGCGTGCAAAGAAGCTTGCATCATTGACCAGGAAGCGGGTTGAAAAATTGTCGCTGCCGTCGGCGATCAGGTCGTATTCGCGAAACAGCGCTAGCGCGTTGTCCGCCGTCAGCCGCGCGTTGTGTTGCCGGACGCGAATTTCCGGGTTGATCTCGGCCAGGGTTGCGGCGGCGCTTTCGACCTTCGCGGTGCCGATGCGTGCCGTGCGGTGAATGACCTGGCGCTGAAGATTGCTTAAATCGACAACATCGTCGTCGATGACCCCGATGGTGCCGACGCCGGCGGCGGCAAGATACAGCAGGCTTGGAGAGCCAAGCCCCCCGGCGCCCACCACTAGCACGTTTGCGTGCAGCAGCTTTTCCTGTCCCCGCGCGCCGACCTCGGGAAGGATGATGTGGCGGGCATAACGCTGGATCTGGGTTTCGTCAAAGGCCACGGGCCGAACCTCTTCGGGCTTGGTCTTAAAGTCCTTCGAAAAGTGCTGTCGAAAGATAGCGCTCGGCAAAAGAAGGAATGATGATGACGATCAGCTTGCCTTTCATGTCCGGTCGCGAACCGACTTCGATGGCGGCGGCGATGGCGGCGCCGGATGAAATGCCAACCGGCATGCCTTCCACGCGGGCAATTTCGCGGGCCATGGCAAAGGACGTTTCGTTGCCGATGCGGACAACGTCATCGATCAGTGTCCGGTCAAGAATTTCCGGCACAAACCCGGCGCCGATCCCTTGAATCTTGTGAGGGCCCGGCGCGCCGCCGCTTAAGACGGAACTGTCTTCGGGTTCGACGGCGATCATCTTGACGCTCTTCTTGTGTGCTTTGAGGGCAGCCCCAACACCTGACAGCGTGCCGCCGGTGCCGATGCCGCTGATGACGGCATCGACCTTGCCGTCCGTGTCGCGCCAAATTTCCTCTGCTGTCGTGCGTTGGTGGATTTCTGGGTTCGCCTGGTTCTTGAATTGTTGCAGCATGATCATGTCCGGGTTCTGCTGGCGAAGCTCTTCGGCCCGGTCAACGGCCCCCTTCATGCCCTTTTCAGCGGGTGTCAGTTCCAGCTCGGCACCCAGCAGTTGAAGCATCTTGCGGCGTTCCACCGACATGCTTTCCGGCATGGTGAGAACCAGCCGATAGCCT
Source organism: uncultured Rhodospirillaceae bacterium (assembly GCA_964435655.1). GTDB lineage: Bacteria > Pseudomonadota > Alphaproteobacteria. Next base: position 18,068 of record CAYTAE010000005.1, on the reverse strand, counting down.
TTGGCCGCGCAGATGAAGGCCAGGGCGATGCCGGTGTTGCCCGATGTCGGCTCGATAAAGACGGCCCCCGGTTTGATGGTGCCTTCCTTCTCCGCCGCCTCGATCATGGCCAGGCCAATGCGGTCCTTGACGGAAGAAAGGGGATTGAAAAATTCAAGCTTGCAGACAAGGTCTGCCAAGCAGCCATGGGCCTTCGCCAGTTTTGAAATACGAACAAGCGGTGTGTTGCCAATCGTTTCGAGGAAATTTTCGTAGATGTGTCCCCGTCCCATTTGGCTGGCGTCATAGCCGGAAAGCTTGACCTCAGACATTTTTCTCACCTTAAAAAAGAATAGGAGTTGGTCAAAAGATCACGCCCTGGCGATGTGCGTTGGCCGCGATTTTGGAAAAAATCAGATGCTAAAATCTACTCTTTCCACGGCCTCGCTGGCAATCCCGGCGGCGTTGCTTCGATTGCAAAGGTCTTCGAGGGTGATGGTGTCAAGCCGGGCCATCGTCTCGTCCATCAAATCGGCCCAGATCGGCCTTAGAATCTGGTGGCCAAGCTCGGACCCGGCGGCGTCCTGCAGGGGGTCCGGGGACGTTTCCATCGCGCGCACAATGCGTGTGATGTCGCCAAGGGAAATCCGCCTGCGTTCCCGCGCCAGACGATAGCCGCCGCGCACGCCGCGCACGCCGGTCAGAATGCCGGTGCGCACAAGATGTTGCAAAACCTGTTCGAGATAACGTTTCGGGATTTTCTGGCGGCGGGTAATTGCGCTTGATTGCACTGGGTCGCCGCCAGAATGATAGGCGATGTCGAGAACCGCCTCGATGGCGAAGAGCAGTTTTTTTGAAATCCGCATTAGTCGCCCGCGTGTTTGACATCAAGCCCGGTCGAGCCGAACCCACCGTCACCGCGGACGCTTTCGGGCAGGGTCTCGACCTCTTGCCAGGTCGTGTGTGTAACGGGGGCGACGACAAGCTGGGCGATCCGCATGCCACGCGCGACCGTAAAGGGCGCCTCGCCATGATTGATAAGCAGGACGCCGATCTCACCGCGATAATCGGCATCGATGGTGCCGGGGCTGTTCAGCACGGTGATGCCGTGGCGAAGCGCCAGACCGGACCGGGGGCGGATTTGCGCCTCGAAACCTTGGGGCAAGGCGATTTTGATGCCGGTGGGCAGAAGCGCCCGCCCGCCCGGAGGCAGCGGCGTATCGGTTGCGTTTGCGGCGACAAGGTCGACGCCGGCGCTGAAATCGCTCGCCTGGGCGGGAAGGGGAAGGCCCTTGCCGTGGGCTAGACGTTCGACGCGCACATCGATGTCGGTCATGTGTCGCCTTCGAAATGCGTGGCGATGTGCTTTGCAAGGGTGCTGGCGACGGCGTCTTTGCTCATCTCGGGCCAGTCCTCGACGCCATCGGTCGTTAGAAAATGGATCCGGTTGCAATCGCCGCCCAGGGTATGGCTTCCTTCCGAAACGTCGTTCGCCAACATCCAGTCGCAGCCCTTGCGCGTGCGTTTTTCTCTGGCATTTTCGATCAGGTTTTCGGTTTCGGCGGCAAACCCGATGACAAGGCGCGGTCGCGTCGGCCCGGCCACGCTTAGGCGTGCCAGAATATCGGGTGTTTCCTGAAGTTCCAGCACCGGTGCCGCGCCTTTCTTTTTCTTCAATTTCTGGTTGGGACGGGCGGTGGGCCGCCAATCGGCGACGGCGGCGGCGCAAACGGCGACATCGATGGGACGTTCCGCTTCGCAGGCGGCCAGCATTTCTTCGGCGGTGGTGACGTTGCGCACCTGCACATGTGTTGCCTCATGGGCCCCCACCGTTTGGCGTGTCGGGCCGGTTACCAGCACCGTTTCGGCGCCAAGCCGGGCGAGGGCGCGCGCAATCGCGTGGCCCTGTTTGCCGGACGAGAGATTGGAAAGGTAACGCACCGGGTCGATTGCCTCGCGGGTTGGGCCGCTTGTGACCAGGGCGCGCCGTCCGCGAAGGGGACGTGGGCCAGTGAGGAAAGCCTCGATCGCGCTTAAGATGGTGTCCGGTTCCACCATGCGTCCGGGGCCGGTCTCGCCGCAGGCCAGATCGCCCGTCGCCGGGCCCACCCGCGTCACGCCGCGGGCTTCCAGCAGCGCCACATTGGCGCGCGTTGCCGGGTTCTCCCACATGGCCACGTTCATGGCCGGGGCCAGAAGGACGGGTTTGTCGGTGGCCAACAGCGCCGTCGTTGCCAGGTCATCGGCCAGGCCGGCGGCCATTTTGGCCAGGATGTCGGCGCTTGCCGGGGCGACGACGATCAAATCCGCTTCGCGGGAAAGGCGGATGTGCCCCATCTCGCTTTCGTCCGTTAGCGAGAACAGGTCCTGATAGACTTTTTCGCCATTGAGGCTTGCGATGGCAAGGGGCGTGACGAATTGGGCGCCGCCTTTCGTGAGGATGACGCGCACGCGCGCGCCGCGTTCCTTCAGCCGCCGCAGAAGGTCCAGAACCTTATAGGCGGCGATGCCGCCGGAGATGATGAGCAAAATGCGTTTGCCGTCGAGCATCAATGCGCGTTCCATCTGTGCAATGCCGGAAACTACGAAAGAAAAGAGTAAATAATCTATGTGGCCCCGAAAAGCCAGGCAAGGCCCCTTTTTAACGGAATTTGTGGCTGATTGGGCGCCAAACCCGGTTTTTCCGTGGGGCCGGCGGGTCGGTTCGACGCCGGGGTCAGATGCGCCAGGCCGAATGGATGGCGGCGATGCCGCCGGACAGGTTGCGCACGGACACGCAATCCAGGCCGGCGTCGCAGATCCGTTTGCTTAAAGCCTCCTGGGTGGGAAAACAGCGGATGCTTTCGACGAGATAGCGATACGCCTCGCGGTCTTTGGCAATCCATTGGCCCAGCAGCGGGATCACGCGAAAGGAATAGGCATCGTAAAGATCGGCCAGGGTGGGCAAAATTACATGGCTGAATTCCAGGCACAAAAAATGCCCCCCCGGCGCCAGCACGCGCGCGGCTTCACGCAGGGCACTATCGATGTCGGTGACGTTGCGGAGCCCAAACGAGATGGTATAGGCGTCCACGCTTGCGGACGCGATGGGCAGCGTCTCGGCATCGCCGGTGATCCACCGGATGCCGGAAAGGCGGTTCTGGTTCAGCGCCCGGTCGCGCCCGACGCGAAGCATGTCGACGTTGCGGTCGCAGACAAGCGCCTCGGCCTGGGGCGTTTCGGCGTTGGCGTCTTTGGCGCTGGCGTCTTTGGCGTTGGCCCGGGCCAGAAAACGCAGCGCGATGTCGCCGGTGCCGCCCGCCACGTCCGCCAGGCGCATGCCGGGTCGCGGGTTGAGATGATCAATCAGCGCGCGTTTCCACAGGCGATGGACGCCGCCGCTCATGAAATCATTCATCCGGTCGTATCGCGTCGCCACCCGGGCGAAGACGTCATCGACCAGGCCCGGTTTTTCCGAAACCGGCACCTGGCGAAATCCGAAATCGGTGGTTGTTTCCTGACGGGGGTTTGATGTTTGCCTGGTCATGCTGTGGGCGACGATAGCCGAGGCGGGCGGAAGGCGCTACCTTGCCGGATCATGCCGGAACTTCCAGAAGTCGAAACCACCCGCCGGGGGCTTGCCCCGCATCTTGAAGGGCAATTGATTGCAGGCGTCCAGGTGCGGTGTGGTGATTTTCGTCTGCCACTGCCAGCCGATTTTGCCAATCGGCTGACCGGCCAGCGCGTTTGCCGTCTTGCCCGGCGTGGCAAATATCTGCTTTGGCATTTCGAGGCCGGCCTCGTTCTGCTTCAGCATCTCGGCATGTCGGGTTGCATGACCGTGTTCAAGGGCCGGCCGCCGCCGCCCTCGCCCCATGATCATATCGATTTCGAAACGGAAACCGGCGCGTGGCTCCGGCTGCGCGACCCAAGGCGCTTCGGTCTTTTCGCCTTTGCCGAGGCGGCAACCCTTTCGGCCCACCCCTTGTTGAAGGCGCTGGGACCGGAGCCCCTTGGCGATGGCTTTGGGGGCGACGTCTTGCGCGCACGGTTAAAGGCCAGTCGCCGGCCTTTGAAGGCGGCCCTTCTTGATCAGCGTGTCCTTGCCGGACTTGGCAACATCTATGTCTGTGAAAGCCTTTACGAGGCGGGGCTTTCGCCCCTGCGGCCGGCAGGAAGCCTGGGGTCGAAACGCGCTGAACGGCTGGCGGGGGCCATTCAGGACGTGCTTGGCCGGGCCATCCAGGCGGGTGGGTCCAGCTTGCGGGATCATGCGCAGCCTTCCGGCGAGCTTGGATATTTTCAGCATTGCTTCGCGGTCTATGCCCGCGAAGGCGCGCCCTGCCCGACCTGCGATTGTCGGACGGGTGTGCAACGGTTCCGCCAGGCGGGGCGTTCGACCTTCTATTGCCCGAAGCGTCAGCGATAAGGGTACACTTAAAGCCATGCATGCCACGCCACATGTTCGACCGGTTCGCCGCCGCTTTCTTGGGGCCTTCCTGTTTGTCCTTGCCCTGGGCCTGTTTGCTGGGCCGGGCCATGGCGAGGAAGCGGCCCAGCCGCGCGTCTATTTGCGCGGGATCGAGGATTTTCCCCTGATGGCGGCGCTTCACGAATTGGAAGAATCCGGGGTCGTTTTTGACAAGCCCGGCGGTCGTATTGTTCTTTCCATGGCGCAAGGGCAGGTGACGCCAGGTGACGTGCTTGCTTTTTATGCCGACACACTTCCTCAGCTCGGCTGGCGCATGGAAAAGGCGACCCGGTTTACGCGCGAAGGCGAAGTGCTGGATATCGAATTCGAGGTGGGTTCATCCCCGACGATTGTCCGTTTTTCGCTTTCGCCCCATTCATTTTCGCCTTAATGAAACAGGGCAGGTCGGAAACGAATAGGAGCCAAGCAATGGCCTATAAAAACATTCTCGTCGAAACCCACGGTCGCGTGGGCCTGATCACTCTGAATCGGCCAAAGGCGCTGAACGCGCTTTGCCGGGCATTGATCGCCGAACTGTCCCAGGCGCTGGACGCGTTTATCGCCGACGATGGGATCGGCGCCATTGTGTTTACGGGCAGCGAGAAGGCCTTTGCGGCGGGCGCGGACATCAAGGAAATTCGCGAGCTGACGGTGGCGCAAGCCCATGAACAGACCTTTACGAACACCTGGGAATGTATTTCCCGTTGCAACAAGCCGACGATTGCGGCGGTGGCGGGCTACGCCCTTGGTGGTGGGCTGGAAGTGGCGATCATGTGCGACATCCTTCTTGTCGCCGACAATGCCAAGCTGGGCCTGCCTGAAATCTCGATCGGTCTTATTCCGGGCGGCGGCGGCACCCAGCGGCTGACGCGTGCCATTGGCAAATCAAAGGCGATGGAGATGTGTCTCACCGGGCGGATGATGGACGCAGACGAGGCGGAACGGACAGGCCTGGCCGCACGGGTTGTGCCGGCGGCGGACCTCGTCGCGGAAGCCCTGAAACTTGGCCAGAAAATCGCGTCCTTCTCGCTTCCCGCCAGTCGGGTGGCGAAAGAAGCGGTTAACGTCGCCTATGAGGTGCCTCTGAAGGCCTCTCTGCAGTTCGAACACCGCCTTTTCAACATGTTGATGGGCACGGAAGACCGCGCCGAGGGGCTGACCGCCTTCGTTGACAAGCGCAGCCCAACCTGGAAACACCGCTAGTTGCCTGCCTTGACGTTTGGGGGGTGGGACCGCTATAACCCCGCTACCAATCGCAGAGGACCGAAAGAAATATGGCGAACACGACATCGGCGAAAAAGCGGATCCGTCAGAACATCAGCCGCACATTGATTAACCGCTCCCGGCGGACACGCGTCCGTACCTATTTGAAAAAGGTGGATGTGGCGATTGCAGGCGGCGACAAAAAAGAAGCGACGGAAGCGTTGCGCGTGGCTCAGCCGGAAATGATGCGTGGCGTGACGAAGGGCATCTTTAAAAAGAACATGGTTGCGCGGAAAATTTCGCGTCTTTCCGCAAAGATTAAAGCGCTTTAACCGAAAACTTTTAAAATCGAGCCTGACTGCGCCGTTCCTTATGGGGGCGGCGTTTGTATTTTTGTGCGCCGACAAGGCAACGCGTTGTTTGTAAAGCGCAAACGAAAATGCAAACGCAAATTCTTAAAAGGATAGAAAAAATTTGTGCCGTTCCCCTTTCGATCGAGTTGCCAAGCGTCCCGACTCTGGCTAGTCTTGTCGCGTTTGTTGCGGGGCAAAGGCGGGTCATTAAAAAAATATTCCGTCGTCGTTTCGGGGTCTTTGGGGATTAAGCGGCCAACTAAAAATTCGGGAAGAAAATTTCAGGCAGACATCTCTGTTTGTTTCGTCATTTTCCAGCGATTTTTTTTGCGTTGAAAGCACGGAAATTTTAAAAACCGTGCGGCGTTTTTTGGTTGCGTTTAGGGAGAATGGCATGGCGGTCTTGGCACGGCGGAAGGCGCGGCGATGACGCGGAAAAATCACGCCGATGATTCGATCGCGCAGGACCTGACCGCGCAATGGTCCCAAATCCGTAAAGACCTTGAGGCCGAGCTTGGCGAAGCGATTTTCAAGAGCTGGCTTAGCCCTCTGGAAATCGAGTCCGTGCAGGGCGACGACGTCACACTTTCCGTGCCGACGCGTTTCATGCGCGACTGGATTCAGTCGAAATATGCCGGACATATCCGCGAGCTTTGGGCGGCGAAAAACCCCTCTCTGCGCGGCATCGATTTTGTCGTTCGCGGGCTGCGCGCGCAACCGGCGGAAGCGGTAGACGGGACCCAGGCTGCCAGCCCCGTTCCTGCCGCCGCAAGCCCGGCGCAGCCGGCCGGGAACCGTCCCTGGACGCTGGAAGAGGTGGCGGCGCCGCTGGATCCCAGATTTACGTTCGATAATTTCGTCGTTGGCAAGCCGAATGAATTGGCCCATGCCGCGGCACGCCGTGTCGTCGATGCGGATGAGGTGCCTTTTAACCCGCTTTTTCTTTATGGCGGGGTGGGCCTGGGCAAGACCCATCTCATGCATGCCATCGCCTGGCATATCCGCGAACGCGCGCCCACGCGCAAGGTCGTCTATTTGTCGGCAGAAAAATTCATGTATCTGTTCATTCGGGCGCTGCGCTTCAAAAACACGATGGTTTTCAAGGATTTGTTCCGCTCGGTCGATGTGCTCATGATCGATGACGTCCAATTCATGGCGGACAAGGATGCGACCCAGGAAGAATTCTTCCATACCTTCAATGCGCTAATCGATCAGAAGCGCCAGATCATCATTTCCGCCGACAAATCCCCGTCCGATCTTGACCGGCTGGAGGAACGCCTGCGTTCCCGCCTGGGCTGGGGACTGGCGGCCGACATTCATGCCACCACCTACGAACTGCGCCTGGGCATTCTGCAGTCCAAGGCAGAGCAAATGGGCGTCGACGTTCCGGCAAAGGTGATGGAATTTCTGGCGCGCCGGGTTACCTCGAACATTCGCGAGCTTGAAGGGGCGCTGACCCGCGTTATTGCCCATGTGACCCTTGTCGGGAGGGAGGTCACATTGGAGACCACCCAAGAGGTCCTGCGCGACCTTCTAAGGGCAAATGAGCGCCGGGTGACAATCGAGGAAATTCAAAAACAGGTTGCCGGGCATTTCAACGTCCGGGTTTCGGACATGCATTCGGATCGCCGTTCGCGGGTCGTCGCCCGGCCACGGCAGGTGGCGATGTATCTGGCCAAGCAGCTGACCCAGCGGTCCTTGCCTGAAATCGGCCGGAAGTTTGGCGGTCGCGATCATACGACCGTCATGCACGCCGTCCGCCGGATCGAGGAATTGCGCGGTTTGGACCCTAGTTTTTCGGAAGATATCGAGTTGCTTCGGCGCGTGCTGGAGGGATAACGGCACCCGCCGTTTTGGGGTTCGGAACCGGGGCATTTTTTGCCCTTTTTCGAGGCCGGCTCCTTCCGAAAAAGACTTCGAAAACAAACGGTTTTTGTTATAATGTGGCTTCCATTCGGAGGCTGCATTTTGCCCTCCTGCCAAAGGCCGTTGCCGGGAAGCGGGGGCTGTGTCTTTTGCGCTTGGGAAACTGCTTTGGGGGCCGTTGATCGATTATGAAATTTACCATTGAACGTACGGCTCTTTTCAAGGCGTTGGCCCATGTTCAGCGGGTTGTTGAGCGCCGGACGACGATACCGGTTCTTTCAAACGTGCTGCTTTCTGCCGGGAAAAATTCCTTAAGTCTGACCGCGACGGATATGGATCTCACCGTTGTCGAAACCCTTGCGGCGGAGACGGCCGAGGCCGGCCAGGCAACGGCGCCGGCGCACACGCTTTATGACATCGTTCGCAAACTTCCAGACGGCGCCCAGATCGCGTTTGATTATGATGCCTCGCGTGCCCGGCTTGCTGTGCAGACCGGGCGGTCGAATTTTGAACTGAGCACGCTGCCGGTTGACGAATTTCCCGTGAATGCCGGGGCTGATTTTGACCATAATTTCACCCTTGCGCCGACGGACCTTCGCAACCTCGTCGAGCGGACAAGCTTCGCCATTTCGACGGAGGAAACCCGTTATTACCTGAACGGCATTTTTCTGCACGCAGCCGAGAGCGGGGCCGATGCGGTGCTACGCGCGGTGGCGACGGACGGCCACCGGCTGGCGCAGGTCGAAATGCCGCTCCCCGATGGGGCTGCCGGCATGCCGGGCGTCATCCTGCCGCGCAAGGCCGTGCTGGAGCTTGGTAAGTTGATGGAAGAGACATCGGACCCGGTCGAGGTCGGGCTTTCGGACACAAAAATCCAGTTTCGCATTGGCAATGCCGTGCTGACATCAAAACTGATTGACGGCACCTTCCCGGATTATCAGCGGGTCATTCCCAGCGAGAACGACAAAAAACTGGTCATGAACTGCCGGGATTTTACAGCGGCGGTCGATCGCGTTTCGACAATCTCGATCGAAAAATCCCGGGCGATCAAGTTGGCGCTTTCTGCGGGCAAGCTTTTGCTGTCGGCAAGTTCGGAGGAAAGCGGCACGGCGTCGGAAGAACTGGCGGCGAAATATGATGCCGACCCGATGGAGATCGGCTTTAACGCGCGTTACCTCCTCGACATTACCCAGCAGATCGGAGGGGAGGACATCGAGCTGACATTGGCGGATTCCAGTTCGCCGACAATTGTGCGCGATCTTTCCAGGGAAAGCGTGTTGTTTGTCCTGATGCCGATGCGTGTATGAGCGCGACGGCAGCCGTAAGGGCGGGAACGTTTCCGTGTGCAAGCGCGGCGACGGAAACGCGGTCGGCGGTGGCCTCTCTTGCAGTGCGTCGCATGCGACTAACGGATTTTCGGAACTATGCGGCGCTCAAGCTTTCCCTTGAGGGAACGCCGGTCGTGCTGACAGGGCCGAACGGGGCGGGCAAGACGAACCTTCTCGAAGCGCTGTCGCTGCTGGTTCCTGGCCGGGGCCTGCGTCGCGCGCGAATTGCCGATTTGGGTTGCAAAGCGGCACGCGGCCACTGGGCCGTCGCCGTTGAGCTGCGCACGCCGGATGGGGTGTCGGAAATTGGCATCGGTCGCGATCCCCACGCTGCGGAGCTTGGCCGCGAGCGCCGGTTGCTACGAATTGACGGCTGCGACCAACGCAGTCAGGCGGCGTTGGGCGAGGTATTGCATGCGAGTTGGCTGACGCCGGAAATGGACCGCATCTTTCTGGAAGGCGCGTCAGCACGGCGGCGCTTTTTAGACCGCCTTGCCTTTGGCTTTGAACCCGCCCATGCGGTCCGGCTTGCCGATTACACGCGCGCCATGCGCGAACGCAGCCGCCTGCTTCAGGGTGGCGGTGCCGATCCGGGCTGGCTGACGGCCCTGGAGGAAACCATGGCCCTTGCGGGGGCTGAGATTGCGAACACGCGCTGCACCTATATTCGCCACCTTGGCGACGCGGTGGCGGCGGCGGTTGGGCCGTTTCCAGGTGTCGCCCTCGCGGTCGAGGGGCGGCTCGAAACCTGGCTGGAGGACGCGTCGGTGGCGTCGGTTGCCGAGCGGTTTCTGGCGCAGTTGCGCACGCTTCGTGGCCGGGATGGGGACGCAGGCGTGACGACGGAAGGCATCCATCGCAGCGACCTTGCCGTCCGGCATCTGGCGAAGGGCGTTCCGGCGGCGCAATGTTCGACGGGGGAGCAGAAGGCGCTGTTGATTGCGATCCTGCTTGCAGATGCGCGGTTACAGGCCGAGGCTCGTGGCACCCCGCCGTTGCTGCTGCTGGACGAAGTGACGGCACATTTGGATGTGGCCCGGCGTGAGGCGCTTTTCGAGGCGATTGAGGCCCTGGGCGCGCAAGCCTGGATGACGGGAACGGAAACGGCTTTTTTTCAGCCGCTGAAGGGCCGTGCCCAGTTTTTCAGCGTCCGGGACGGGGCAATTCTCGCCGAGGGTTAGGCGCGATTTTAAAATGTGTATCGGAGTTGCGAGAAAGCTGTGAGCGAGAACGCTGTGAATCAAACGGTTGAAAATCCGGATCAGAAGAACCAGGCCGACGCGGATCGGGAATATGGCGCCGAATCGATCAAGATTCTGCGTGGCCTTGATGCCGTTCGCAAGCGGCCGGGGATGTATATCGGCGATACGGATGATGGGTCCGGCCTGCACCACATGGTCTATGAAGTCGTCGACAACGCAATTGACGAAGCTCTGGCAGGTTTCTGCGACCAGATTGGCGTGACGTTGTGCGCCGACGGTTCCGTGCGAGTCGCCGATAACGGGCGCGGCATTCCAACGGACATTCATAAAGAAGAGGGCGTGTCGGCGGCCGAGGTCATCATGACCCATCTCCATGCTGGCGGGAAATTCGACCAAAATTCCTACAAAGTTTCCGGGGGCCTGCACGGGGTCGGCGTTTCTGTCGTCAACGCGCTTTCGGAATGGCTGGAAATGCGGATTTGGCGGCAGGGAAAGGAATCCGTTATTCGTTTTCGCCATGGCGTTGCCGAAGCGCCGTTGGCGGAATCCGGGCCGGCTGGTGATCGAACGGGAACGGAAATCACGTTTTTCCCATCGCCGGAAACATTTTCCATGACGGAATTTGACTTTTCGACTCTGGAACACCGGCTGCGCGAACTTGCCTTTCTAAATTCCGGCGTGAAGCTTGTGCTGACCGATGCACGCAGCGCCGAGGAAAAATGCGTCGAACTGCATTACGAAGGTGGCCTTGCGGCCTTCGTCGACTATCTCGACCAGTCTGAAACGCCGATACATTCGCCGGCAATTGTCATCACGGGGACCCGGGACGGCACCGAAGTGGAAGTCGCGCTCCAGTGGACGGAGAGTTACCACGAGAACATGTTGTGCTTCACAAACAACATTCCCCAGCGCGATGGCGGCACGCATCTTGCCGGGTTTCGAGGGGCGTTGACGCGGACGATTCAGGCCTATGCGTTGGAAAGCGGCATTCTGAAAAAGGAACGCGTTTCCCTAAGCGGCGATGATTCACGGGAAGGCTTAACCTGCGTGCTTTCGGTCAAGGTGCCGGATCCGAAATTTTCCTCCCAGACGAAAGACAAACTGGTTTCTTCCGAAGTTCGGCCGCTTGTTGAAAGCATTTTTGGCGAAGGGCTTTCCCAGTGGTTGGAGGAGCATCCCGTGGAGGCAAGGAAGGTTGTTGCCAAGATTGCCGAGGCGGCCGTTGCACGGGAAGCGGCGCGCAAGGCGCGGGAGCTTACCCGCCGCAAGGGCGCGCTCGACATTGCTTCCCTGCCTGGGAAACTGGCCGATTGTCAGGAGCGCGATCCGGAAAAAAGCGAGCTTTTCATCGTCGAGGGGGATTCGGCCGGCGGTTCCGCAAAACAGGCACGCGACCGGGTGTGCCAGGCAATCTTGCCCCTGCGGGGAAAAATCCTGAACGTCGAACGCGCGCGTTTTGATCGCATGCTTGGCTCGGCGGAAATCGGCACGCTCATTTCGGCCATCGGCACCGGCATTGGCCATGACGATTTCAACATCGAAAAGGCGCGCTATCACAAAGTGATTATTATGACGGACGCCGACGTGGACGGAAGCCATATCCGAACGCTGTTGCTGACTTTCTTTTACCGTCAAATGCCGGAACTGATTGAACGCGGGTATCTCTATATTGCGCAGCCGCCGCTTTATCGCGTTCGCAGGGGGGCATCCTCGCTTTATCTGAAGGACGAACGGGAACTGGAAGACCACCTTGTGACGATGGGTGTCGAAGGGGCCGTGCTGAAATTAGAGGATGGTTCGGAACATGCCGGCGCGGATTTACGCAGCCTTGTCGAAGAAGCAAGGGTTGTTAACAAGCTGACCCAGCCACTTGCCCGGCGCATTGGAAGTCGTGACGTGATTGAACAGGCGGCCATTCTTGGGGTGCTCAATCTTGATTGCGCAGGCGATGTGAAAACCGCTGGTGAAACGGCGTCTTACATCGCGCGCCGCCTCGATGCCCTGGCCAGCGAAATGACGCGTGGCTGGAAGGGCGAGGCCCTGAAAGATGGGGGCTATTGCTTCCACCGTGTTTTGCGCGGTGTGACGACACGCTACGAAATTAATCTTTCCCTGATTAAAAGCGCCGAGGCCCAGCGCCTTGATGAAATGGCTTCCAGTCTGCAAAAAACATGGGCGCGTCATGCGACGCTTGTCCGAAAAGATAGCGAACAAAGAATAGCCGGGCCCGTTTTCCTTATTGATGCGATTGCCGATGCTGGCCGCAAGGGCCTTGTCGTCCAGCGTTACAAAGGGCTTGGCGAGATGAACCCGGAACAGCTTTGGGAGACGACTTTGGATGTGAATGCGCGCACGCTGCTTCGCGTCAAGGTGAACCACGCCGAAGAGGCGGGGAAAATTTTCTCGACGCTGATGGGGGATGTTGTTGAACCCCGGCGTGATTTCATTCAGGAAAATGCCCTCAACGTCGTGAACCTTGACGTCTAGACTTCTTTTGCACCGCGCATAGGCTTTAATGCATTCGGCGGGACATGCCCTCGGCAATCTTTTCAGCTGAGTCGCTGTGGCGGAAATGGGCAAGGTATTTTCCGTCCGGTCCCATGAAAAAAACAAGCGCACTGTGGTCGACAAGATAGTCGGCTTCCTCACCCGCTTTTGCGTAATACACATGGTAGGCCTTTGTCACTCCGGTGATTTGTTCCGCCGTGCCGGTCAGGCCGACAAAGCGCGGATGAAAATTGGCAAGGTAACGGCTCATGACGGCCACGCTGTCGCGTTCCGGGTCCAGGGTCACAAACACCGGCGTGACCTTTCGGCCTTTCTCACCAAGCCTTTCGACGGCCGTGCTTAAGGTTTGCAGGGTGACCGGGCAGACGTCCGGGCAGAAGGTGTAGCCAAAGAAAAGCAGCAGATATTGGCCGTGAAAATCCGTGTCGCTGCGTGACACGCCTTGGACGTCGGTCAGGGTAAAGGGGCCGCCGATTGGTACGTCTTGCGCCGTTTCCTTGTCGGCCGCTTGTTGTGGTGCTTGGGTGGCAAGAAAAAGAAAGGCCAGGGCGATGGCGCCGAGCAGGCCCAGCGGTAGCCAGTATTTGGAAGGGATTTTGTTCACAAGGCGGATTCCTTTTCCCAATGTGTCAGGGTGGCGCGGTACCAGTCCAGTTGCTCGCGCAGGGCAACGGATTTTCCAACGGCGAAAATTGCTGGCGGTTCTGCGTTGGCATTTGCGGCATCGGCCACGCAATTTTCCAGGGTTGTTGCGACGGCCTTTTGGTCCGGCGTCGTTGCCCGGCTTAGCAGAAGGGCCGGCTCGTCTCTGGGCCGGCCTGCTTTGATCAGACGTTGGGACAGGCGCTCCAGATTTCCAACCGGCATGTAGACGACAAGAAGGGGCGATCCCTTGACCATGGCGTCCCAGTCGAAATCGTCCGGCAAATCGCCGTCCTTGTCATGGGCGGTAAGAAAGGTGAGGGCGGTGTTCATGCCGCGATGGGTGACGGGCACCCCGGCATAGGCAAGGCCGCCGATGGCCGCCGTGATCCCCGGAACCAGGCGAAAGGGGATCTGCGCCTTGGCCAGGGCCAGGGCCTCTTCGCCACCACGCCCGAAGACAAAGGGATCGCCCCCCTTTAGGCGCAGCACGCGGTTTCCCTTCCGGGCCTCGACAATCAGGCGTTGCGAGATGTCCTGCTGTTTCGCCGATGGCCGTCCGCCGCGTTTTCCTGCCGCATTCAGGACCGCCTTTGGGCTTGCAAGTGCGAGGACGCGACGGTCAACCAGGGCGTCATGGACGATGACGTCTGCGGATTGCAGTGCGTGCAGCGCCAGCAGGGTCAACAGCCCCGGATCGCCCGGCCCGGCGCCAACCAGCCACACCGAACCCGCCGCGAAACTTGGCAGCGTCAAGGGGGCGGCGGTTGCAGGGGTGTTTGTGACATCGGTCATGGGGGTCAGATTACGCCGTTGCCGCACCACCGAGAAGCCCGTTTTGGCGTTGGGTTTCGACACCATGCCTGTTCAAGCAAGCTGGCGGGTGGCTTTAGGCGCTACGCGTCTTCGGACGGTTTTTCCAAAAGTTTCGCCATCAGGGCGTCTTCAAGAAGGGGGTGGCCGAAAAGATGGGCGGCCACCAGAAATTCCGGCGGCGTGCCTACGGTTGGCGTGCCTGTGGCGGCGGTTTTGACCGCTTTCTTCAGGTTTTCCAACAACTTGCCGGCAAACAGAAAACAGGGCACGACCAGAATTCGGGCCGCTCCGGCCTGCTGCGCAATTTTTAAACCGGCTGTTGTGGACGGTTCGGCCAGCCCGCTGAAGGCGGCAAGTGCGCCAGCAAAGCCATGGCTTTCCCGAAGGCGTTCGGCCATTTTCTGGTAAATGTCTCCGGCCCGTTCCGTTGCCGTGCCACGGGCGACGAGAAGAAGAAAACTTTCCGCCCGTTTTACCGGCGCGGCCCCGGCTTCAACTTCGCGAATGCGATCGTCGACGATGGCAAGAATTTTTTCGTCGCCGTGAAGCCCGCTGCCCAACCCACCGCCATAATGCAGCCGAAGTTCCGGGTGGTTTGCGCCAAAATTTTGAAGCAGGGCGGGGAGGTCTTTTGCGGCATGTTTGCCTTCGAAAAGCGTCAGCGCCACGGCGTGAATTTCCCGGGCGCCTTGCGCGCGCAGATTTTCCAGGCCTTGGGGGATGGTTGGTTCGGCAAATTCCAGAAAGCCATAGTCGATTAGACGATCGGGCAGACGACTACGCAGCCGGGCGACGAAGGCACGAAATTCCTCAAGGGCTTTGCCGTTCCGGCTGCCGTGACCGCAGAGAAAAATGGCCGGTTTTTTGTTCATGACATCCTGATTTGCTGGCCCGGTGTGTCTGCAGGGCCTGTTGTGGCATTGACGCGATGGCAGGGGCGGCTCATGGTACCTCATGCCGATGGTTCTTTTCGGGGGCAGCCCCGACTCCCTGTTTTTCCTGCTGATTGCGCTGGCCGTCAATGTGATTTTCGGTGGCCGCTGGCTTTCCTTTCTTCGCCCGTTCCACCCGGAGGCTCTTTTCGGACGCCTGGCAGAGTGGTTTGATCGCCGCCTCAACCGGGCGAAGCGCAGCGAACGGAACCGGACCCTTCGGGGTGGTCTTGTCGTTCTCGTGTTGGGGGGGCTGGCCTTTGCCCTTGGCGTGGGTCTTCTTGATTTTGCGGCGAGCGCGGCGTTCGGGCGGTCGATTGAAATTCTGCTTCTCGCCATTCTCATTCCTTTGCGCCACGTCTTTGACGAAGGTCGGTCCCTTGCCAGCGACCTCAAGGGGGAGCGTTTCTCTCCCGCCGCATTTGCGTTTCTGACGGCGGCACCAAAAGACGACCGGCATGGCTATGCTCGCCTTGGCATCGAAAATTTGGCGGTGCGTTTTGGCAAGGATGTCGTTGCCCCTGTTTTCTGGTTTGTGTTTTTAGGCCTTCCGGGCGTTTTTCTTGTGCGCGCCACACGCGTGCTTGGCCAGCGCCTTGGCGGCCGCAATGCCCGCCATCTGGCCTTTGGTTTTGTGCCCCGGCGTTTCGACGCCGTCCTTTGCCTGATTCCCGTTCATCTGGCAGGTCTTTTTCTTGTGGCCGCGGCAATCTTCACGCCAAGAGCAAACCCGGTTCGAAGTTTTCGTGTGCTGAAGGGTGATGGCGGCGGCGCGTTTGGCCTTCACGCTGGCTGGCCCGTGGCCGCCATGGCCGGGGCGTTGGATTTGGCTCTGGGTGGCCCGGGGTCCGGAAAGGAAGACCAACCCGGCGTGGCCTGGGTTGGAAGCGGCCGTGCACGCGCAGGCGTTTTGGACATCCGCCACGCCCTTTACCTTTTCGCCGTGGCGGCCTTTCTTCTTTTTGGTCTGATGGCGGCCCTTGCCATCGCTGCCTAGAAACGCGGCCGTCGGATTTGTTCAGCAACGCGCCATTGCAAGGGCGTAGAGCCCATCAATGTCGAGATTTTCTTCGAGATGGTCGGCCAACTGGTTCAGGGTTCGGTCGATTTGGCGTTCGTAATGCACGGCGCTTTGTTCTCGTGGCTGGATGCGGTTGAGAAATTCGTGACGAAATGCATCTTCAGCAAACAGGCCGTGAAGATAGGTGCCGACGATCTGCCCGTCGGCGGATTGGGCGCCTTCCGGCTGGCCATCAAGTTCGAAGACGGGGCGTGAAAGGGCGTCTCCCTTCGAGACGCCGAGATGCATTTCATAGCCCTGAACCGGCGCGCCGCTGGCAATTTCAGTTCCGGCGGTGGAATGGAGCCGTTTTTCATGATCAAGGACCGTTTCGCAATCGAGGAAACCAAGCCCGGGCGCTTCCCCGCCTGTCCCCTCTATGGCGTGGGGGTCGCAAACGCGCCGGCCCAACATCTGATAGCCACCGCAGATGCCGAGGATCTTGCCGCCATGGGCATAATGAGCGTGCAGGTCTTCTTCCCAGCCCTGGTCGCGCAGAAAATGCAAATCAGCAAGGGTCGCTTTCGTGCCGCCAAGAATAACAAGATCGGCGCCCTTTGGCAGCGGCTCCCCCGGCGGTACGATTTCAAGGCTGACATCCGGCTCGGCGAGAAGCGGATCGAAATCGTCAAAATTAGCCATCCGTGGCAGTACGGGCACAAGAATGCGGATGCGCTTCCCTTCGCTTTCCAAATAGGTGCTTAAGGGCAGGGCATCTTCCGCCGGCAGTTTTTTGGCTTCGGAAAGAAAGGGGACGACACCAAAGCACGGCCAGCGCGTGCGCGCTTCGATAATGGCAACGCCATCGTCAAACAGTGTCATATCGCCACGGAATTTGTTGACGATAAATCCCTGAATGCGGTCCCGTTCCGATGGCGTGATGACTTCATTTGTGCCGACGATGGCGGCGATCACGCCGCCGCGTTCAATGTCGCCGACCAGCACGACCGGCACATCGGCGGCCTCGGCAAATCCCATATTGGCGATGTCGCCATGGCGCAAATTCACTTCGGCAGGGCTGCCGGCACCTTCAACCAGGACAAGGTCGGCCGTCTTGGACAGCCTGGCAAAACTTTCCAGCACGCATGGCAAAAGGTCCGGCTTTTTCCCCTGATAGGCTCGGGCTTCGGCGTGACCGGCGCGTTTGCCCTGAACGACGATTTGGGCCGCGGTGTCCGTTTCCGGTTTCAGAAGAACTGGGTTCATGTGCACGCTGGACGGGACGCCGGCGGCGCGCGCCTGCAACGCTTGGGCGCGGCCTATCTCTCCGCCGTCAACGGTGACGGCGGCGTTGTTTGACATGTTCTGCGGTTTGAACGGGCGAACCGTCATGCCGCGGCGCGTATAGGCGCGGCAAAGCCCGGCAACCAGCAGCGACTTTCCAACGTCCGAACCGGTTCCCTGCACCATGATGGCAGGAACTGTCAAAACTCGATGCCTTTCTGTGCTTTCACACCGGCACGAAACGGGTGCTTGACCATGGTCATTTCGGTGACGAGGTCGGCGGCGTCAATGAGCTCCGCTTTCGCGTTGCGGCCCGTGACGATGACATGCAGATTTTTCGGTTTGGCGGACAGAAACTCGACAACTTCCGCGAGATCCAGGTAGTCGTAACGCAGGACGATGTTGAGTTCATCGAGAAGTACCATGTCGTACTTGGGTTGATCACCGCGTGACGCCTCGATCATCTCCTTGGACGCTTCCCATGCATTTTTCGCGGCTTGAATGT
>CAYTAE010000004.1:0-24538 GCA_964435655.1 uncultured Rhodospirillaceae bacterium | reverse complement strand
AAAGGCCGGGGATATGAAGGCGGGGTTTGCGCCGCAACTGGCCCTGGAAGCAATCCTCGCCATGGCGGGTGGCTTTGACGACGTGCCCGAAGAAGTGGTTCGCGACCTGCTTTATTTGCAGTTGAGCGGCGCGTCGCCGGCGGGGAAGGCGACGCGTCTAAAAGACCCGGAAAGTCTGGTGGACGAGGCCAAGGCCGGTCTCCAACGCCTGATTGCCGCCTTTGACGACCCAACGACGCCCTATCTGTCCGAACCCCGGCCCGAAATGGCCCCGGCCTACAGCGATTATCGACATCTGGCCCGGGTGCAGGAATGGACGGACATGCGTGAAGAGGGCGGCACGTGAAAAAACCAATGACGAAAACGGCGGAGCAAAAATCGGGGTCGAATCCGGAAATTTCCGTCTGGGTGCGCGCCAATGCCGGCACCGGCAAGACGCGGGTGCTGACGGATCGCGTGTTGCGACTTCTTCTGGGCAAGACGCCGCCGTCGCGCATTCTTTGCCTGACCTTTACGAAGGCGGCGGCGGCCGAAATGGCAAAGCGCGTCTACGATGAATTGGGCATCTGGGCCCGGATGGAAGATGGGGCGCTTTCGAAAGCCTTGCTGAATTTGCATGGCACCCAGGTGGCCGCGGAAGATCTGGACGAAGCACGGCGGCTTTTTGCCCAGGCCCTTGACGTGCCGGGCGGTCTGAAAATTCAAACGATCCACAGCTTTTGCGAATCCCTGCTTTCCCGTTTTCCGATCGAGGCGGGGATTGCCCCGCATTTTCGTGTGATGGACGAACGCACGACAGCGGAATTGCTCCAGAATGCGCGCGAGGCCGTTTATTGGCGGGCCAGCACCGCGAAGGACAAGGCCCTTGCCAACGCCCTTGAAATCATCACCGCCCATGTTGCCGAAGGCACCTTCACCGATGCGTTGGATGCGCTTCTTCGCGATCGGGGAAAGTTCCGCCGTGGTCTAAGCCGCCATGGCGGTGCCGATGGCATGGCTTTGGTAACCGCCACGCATCTTGGTCTTGCCCCCGGCGAGGATGAAAAAACGGTCCTTGATGCGGCGGCCTGTGAGGACGCTTTTGATGGCACGGGGTTGCGCAACGTTGTTGTGGCGTTGCTTGAGGGGGACAAAAAAGACGCTGCGCATGGGGAAATTATCGCAAGCTGGCTGGCAGCGCCGGATCGGGTGGTCGATTTTGATGCCTATCTCGGCGCGTTTTTTAAGGACGGCGGCGCGGGGGAACGGTTCAAAACGTTGGCCTATTCCAAGACGGTCAAGCGTTGTCCGGATGCGCTCGACATTCTTGAGGTCGAAGCCGACCGTCTGGAAGCGGTGCGCGACCGGCGCAACGCGGCTCTTTTGGCGACGGCGACCCATGCCCTGCTGCAATTCGCAAGCGCCCTTCTTGAGACCTTCGATGGCCTGAAACAGAAGGCCGCCCTTCTTGATTACGACGACCTTATTTTTGAAGCCCGAAACCTTCTGGAGCGTGAAGGCATTGCCCCCTGGGTCCTTTTCAAACTCGATGGGGGCATCGACCACATTCTGGTGGACGAGGCCCAGGACACGAACCCGGATCAGTGGCGGGTCATTGCCATGCTGGCGTCGGAATTTTTTGCAGGCCAGGGGGCGCGTGAAGAAAAACGAACGGTTTTTTCGGTTGGCGATGTCAAACAGTCGATCTTCAGTTTCCAGCGGGCCGATCCGTTTTTCTTTGGCAAAATGCGCGATCATTTTTCAAGCCGTGTGCAACAAGCCGGCGAAGGCTGGCGCGACGTGCCGCTTGAACTTTCCTTTCGTTCCGCGCCGGTCATCCTAAAAGCGGTCGATGCCGTCTTCGCCCAAGCCGATGCGCGCGATGGGGTCTCTCTGGAGGGTGAAAAAATCGACCATGGCGCCGCCCGCAAAGGCCAGGCGGGCCTGGTTGAAATCTGGCCGGTGGAACCTCGGGGCGAGCGTTCCGCCGCCACGCCCTGGCCGCTCCCTCTTGCGCAGATCTCTGCGGATTTGCCGGAAAAACGTCTGGCGCAAAAAATTGCCAGGCAAATTGGCAAGTGGATTGATACGAAGGAACAACTTTCTTCCCGTGGGCGGGCGATCCGTCCGGGGGACATCCTTATTCTGGTTCGCCGGCGGGGTCCGTTCTTTGAAGAAATCGTGCGTGCATTAAAACGTCAGAAAATTCCAGTGGCCGGGATGGACCGCATGGTCTTGACGGACCATCTTGCCGTGCGCGATCTGATCGCCCTTGGCCGGTTTGTTCTTTTGCCGGAAGACGATTTGGCCCTGGCCATTGTGTTGAAAAGCCCCCTTGTCGGCTTGGACGAGACGGCGCTTTTCGACCTTGCCTATGACCGCAAAGGGTCGTTGTGGGATGCGCTGCGCATGCGTTGCGGCGAGCGCGAAGATTTTGCCGCCGCCCATGAGATGCTGTCGGCAAGTCTGGCGCGGGCGGATTACATTCCACCTTTCGAATTTTACGCGGAACTTCTTGGTTCGCTTGGCGCGCGTGAACGCCTGATCGCGCGATTGGGGAGCGAGGCAAACGATCCGATCGATGAGTTTTTAAATCTCAGTTTTGCTTATGAAAAAATTCACGCGCCTTCGATGGAAGGCTTTCTGCATTGGGTTGAGGCCGGAAAGGCGGAAATAAAACGCGATCTTGAACAGGGTCGCGATGAAGTTCGCGTGATGACGGTCCATGGCGCAAAGGGGCTGGAGGCTCCGATTGTCTTTTTGCCGGATACCTGTCAGGTGCCGGATAAAGACCGGCCCCTTTTCTGGTTTGGCGACGAGGACGAGGATGCGGCGACGGCAGGGGTGCTGTGGGTGCCGCGACGCGCTCATGAGGAAAAAACGGCGCGTTCGCTGCGCGAGGCGCAAGCGCTTCATCGCGAACGTGAATATCGCCGCCTTTTATATGTGGCGATGACCCGGGCCGAGGACCGGCTTTACATCGCCGGGTGGGAGTCGAAAAAATCGCGGAACCCGGGCTGCTGGTACGACCTTATCGGCAAGGGGCTGGCGACGCTCACCACCTCCGTGCCCCTTGCCATGGGCCTTGATGGGCGACGGTTTGAGGCCGATCAGAAGGCCCCCGCCGACAAGGGCGAGGATGCGGCCGCAGGCGACGAGGTCACAGGGGCCGCATTTAACGCCGATGGCGTGCCCGATTGGGCGCGATCCCCGGCATCCCCCGCTGCGCCCCCGCTGCCGGACCTTCGCCCGTCGTCGGTGGCAGGCGACGCGCCGGCCATTCGTTCCCCCATCGGTGCGGATCAGGGCCGGGGTTTTCAGCGCGGGCGCATCGTGCACAGCCAGCTTCAATTTTTGCCGGACGTGGCCCTTGCGGGCCGTTTGGCGGCCTGCCGTCACTATCTTTCCCAAAAGAATTTCAACCTTGATCTCGCGACCCAAAAGGCGCTTGCCGATGAAGTGCTGGCCGTTCTTCAGGCGGGGGAATTCGCACCGCTTTTTGGTTCGAACAGCCGTGCCGAGGTGCCGATTGTCGGCGAAATAAACGGGCGCGTTATTTCCGGTCAGGTTGATCGCCTGCTTGTCACAAAAACATCCGTTTTCGTTATCGATTACAAAACCCAGCGCACGCCGCCTGCCACGCCTTCGGCAACGCCTGAAATATATTTGCGTCAGATGGCGGCTTATGTCGCGCTGCTTGAAAAAATTTATCCGGAACGCCGCGTTATGGCGGCGCTGCTGTGGACGGATGGGCCTAACCTTGTGCCATTAAAGGAAAAATTGCTTCGTCCTTATGCGCCTTGACGGCGTGTCGGGCACTACCTAAATTTCAGCTACCGAAACGGTACAGGATAAAAGAATGACGATTACCCATGTGACAGATACTTCTTTCGAGAAGGACGTTCTTCAGGCCACAGGTCCGGTCCTTGTGGATTTTTGGGCCGAGTGGTGTGGTCCCTGCAAACAAATCGCACCTTTTCTGGAAGAGCTTTCGCAAGAAATGTCGGATCGTGTCTCGATTGCAAAAGTCGATATCGATGGCAATCCGCAAACGCCAACACGTTATGGTGTGCGTGGCATTCCAACCCTTATGATTTTCAAGGATGGCGAAGTTGCCGGCGTGCGCGTTGGAGCCATGACGAAAGGAAAAATTGAAGAATGGATTCAATCGATTCTTTAAACCTGCCGCAGCGCTCGATTCTTTAAACCTGCCGCAGCGCTCGATTCTTTAAGCCTGCAACGGCGTTTTTCAGAAAGACGTTATCCCTGTCAAAAAAACCTCGCCATTTGGCGGGGTTTTTTATGGGTCGCTTTGCCCGTTGCCAGACGCGGCAAGGATTGCGTCTGCAAATTCCCGAAGATAGACCGATCCTTTGACGGTTCGTTGGACAAGCACGTTGCGTCCGTCGTCCACGTCGCGCTTGCGACGCGTAAAATCCAACGCGCCCAGCCGGTCCAGGGCTCGGGTTACCGCCGGTTTTGAGATGTTCAGGTTTTTTGCCAGGCCGCGCACCGTGTGCGGCGACGACTCCAGATAAACCGTCAGCAGGATGGCCATCTGACGTGTCGTCAGGTCCGGGGCCTTGCGGCGCAGGCTGTGAACGATGGTCTTGTGCCAGAAATTCAGGGCGTCGACGGGGTCAAGTGCAATCGCCATGGGGCGCGTCACGGTCGTTTCGGTTGCGAAATTTATTTCATCACAAAGCCCGTCTTCGAACAAGCGGGGCGCCATATATCGGGGCGCAACATGCTAGGCTGCCCGACGGCTCAGGCAAGGAGGGCGGCGCGCCATGACAGAAGAAAAAACAGAAGCAAAATTTGATCCGGATTTCCCCTTTGCCGGGTTGAATGTACTGGAAGTAACCCAGGGAATTGCCGCCCCCGGCGCCGGGGCGTTGCTGGTCGCTTACGGTGCCGATGTGGTGAAGGTCGAAGATCTGGCGGGCGATTGGGCGCGTGATCTTGGGTGTGGGTTCGACGGCCTCTGCGCAAGTTTTGTCGCCAACAATCGAGGAAAACGTGCCCTGGCACTGAATTTTCGTTCAAAGGAGGGGCGCGCCTTTCTCGGCCGTCTTGCGCGAAAGGCAGATGTTGTGGTCGAAAATTTTCGCCCTGGCATTGTCGCGAAAATGGGCATCGATTACGCGGCGGTGGAAAAGGACAACCCCGGCTGCGTCTATGTTTCCCTGACCGGGTTCGGGCAGGAAGGCCCTTACCGGGATCGTGCGGCGACCGATTCAATCGTTCAGGCCCTTGGCGGCCTGATTGCAGCCAACCGGGGCGGCGACAATGCGCCGCACAAGGTGGCGATCCCGGTCGTCGATCTGGCGGCCGGGATGAACGCTTTTCAGGCCATTGCCGTGGCGCTGTACGCGCGTGAAAAAACCGGGCGCGGGCGTCACATTTCGGTCACGCTTCTGCAAAGTGCGGCGATGTTGCAGGGGGGGCGCATTGTTGAAGACGTTGTGACCGGCGGCAATCCGCCACAGCAACTCACCGTGCCGTCAAACGTGTTTTCGACCAAGGCGGGCGAGATCATTGTGGTCGCGCTGAACAACGACCAGTTTCAACGCCTATGCGGCCTGCTTGAGGTGGCGGCGTTGGCTGACGATCCGCGTTTTGCCAGCGCGGAAAGCCGCATCGCCAACGAAGCGGAATTGCTGTCATTGCTGGCGCCGTTGTTTGTCGAAAAGACGGCGGCGGCCTGGTCGGACATTTTTGAAGCTGGCGATATTCTCCATGCCCGGGTGAACAATCATGGCGAATTTCTGGAAGATCCCCAGGTCAAGGCCACGGATCTTTTTGTTTGGACCGAGCAGCCCGGCATGGGGCGTATTCCGCTTCCCCAGGTCATTGGGGCGGCCCCCTTGCAGGCAAACACGCCGAAAACCCACACGCCGCGCCTTGGTGAACATAGCGCCGAAATCCTGCGCGAGCTTGGCCTCTCGGAATCTGAAATTGCAAAGCTCCATGAAGACGGCATTGTCCGCTCGTCGGACATTTCCTGACAGGCGGCGCCGTTAGCCGGCGCTTTTGGCAAGGGCAATCAACGGCAGTGAAAAGCGGCGCTTCAGGGCGGGCGTTTTACAATCGGTCGATTTCATATTCCTCGATGGAATAGCCGAGTTGGGAAAGGCCTTCTTCAAGATAGTCGCCAAGCAACGGTGTGCCGACAAGGTAGGCGACCGCCTTTTCGTCATGGGCGTCGCGCGCCTGTTCAAGGACCTCCGGCCAGTCGTCGGCGGTATAGTCGTCGCGGCCCATCCACACCAATGCCAGAACTTCGACGATTTCATCGTCGTTCAGATTTTCCAGCACACTGACCAGTTCCGCATAGGTGGGATCGTCTGCGTAATCCTCAAGAATCTCAAGGTCCTTGTTGTCGCTTGGGTTGTCACCGGTATCGAGGCCTTCCGGCGGTACCTTCACATCGAACTCACGTGCCTTGACGGTGATGTAAAAAAGTTTTTCCGGGTTGGTGGTCAACAAATCCTGGTCATTTGCTTCCTCAGCCAAGATGCATCCTCCTTCCTTTGCTTACGAGATGGAATGATGGCGCAATTTCCAAGCAAAAGTCAAAAGGCCATGGCGTTTGTAGCCGCGTCTGTACTTGCGGGTAGGACCGTGCCCACAACCCTATGGACGGCGCGCTTGTTCGCCCGATTATGGCCGCTTGAATTGCTTGGCAAGGATGGCTTCGGCATGGATTTTCCTTGGATGTGAAGAGGTTAGCCACAGCACGCCTGAGAAGCCCTCCGTCTCCGACGCGCGCCGGGCGTTTCTTCCCCCCGGTTTTCCTGTAGGCTTCTTGTTGGCTTGCTCGCAGCGCCTTTCGCGTTACGGCGGTCACGGGGGGGGAATATGGCATCACCCGCCAGCGTTCGCAGAATCAATGGATTTCTTGATCGTATCGGTGCAATCAAAATTCCGTTTTCGATTGCCATGCCCGATGGCACCCGGCGCGATCTTGGTCAGGGGAAACCGCAATTCCTTTTAACGCTACGCACGGATCGCGGGGTGAAGGCGCTTGGCACCCTTGACGAAGGCAATTTCTCCGAAGCCTTTTTGCAGGGCGACATCGACCTTGAAGGCGACATGATCAGCCCGTTCGCGCTGCGCGGGTCGCTGGATGACCGCCATCCGCTCGTTGCTATCTGGCGGTTTCTTCAGCCGTTGATTTTTGGCCAGGTGTTTACCAACAAGGCGGCAATCGCGTCCCATTACGACCTCGATCCAAACTTATTTCTAAGCTTTCTCGATCCGGTGCTGCCGGCTTACAGCCAGGGTGTTTATGAAAGCGACGACGAAAGCCTGGAAACGGCCCTGCGACGCAAATTCGAATATGCCGTGGCAAAATGCCAGATCACGCCCTCGCACCGAGTGTTGGAAATCGGCCCCGGCTGGGGGGCCTTTGCCAGCCATGTGCTGCCCCTCGGCGTTCATTTCACAGGTCTGACCATTTCCGACGTGTCGCTGAAATTCATCAACGAAAAACTCAGCGCCTACCGTGACAACATAAACATCCTGTTACAGGATTTTTTGGAATACGATCCCAATGAAAAATTCGACACCATCGTTATCATGGGCGTGATTGAACATCTGCCCGATTATGAGCGCGTGTTGAAAAAGTTTTACCATTTGCTGAAACCGGGCGGGCGGGTCTTTCTGGATGGAAGTGCGGCGCTAAAAAAATACGAATTGTCGACCTTCATGGTGCGCCACATCTATCCCGGCAATCATTCTTTTCTGGTGCTTGACGATTTTGTCAACAAAGTGGCGAAGACACCGTTTGAAATTCTTGAAATCCAGAACGACCGGCACAGCTATTACCTGACCTTCAAACAATGGGCGGAAAATCTGGATCAAAACAAAGCAACCGTCATCCGCGACTTTGGCGAATTCGAATATCGCAAATTTCGTCTGTATTTATGGGCAGCGGCCTATGAATTTCTGTCACGCAGTCTTGATTGCTACCGCATGGTATTGGTCAAACCAAAATCGGCAGATTTATGATGGCGTTGTGCATCGGCTCGGGGGAAATCCATGACTTTTGAAAATCAGGCCATTCCGGTTGCGGAAATTTATGTGCCAACCAAGTGGCAGAAGGAACTTGATCCGGAAATTGTGCAGAAAATTGCCAATGCCATGCTGGAAGGCGACCGCATGTCGCCGATCCTCATTCGCAAAGGCAAAGGCCGTTACGTCCTTGTGGACGGCCTCCATCGACTGGAAGCCTGCAAGGCGGTCGGCGAAGAAACAATCCTTGCCGTCCTGGTCCAGGCCCGAAAATATTAAGGGGCGTCCGGAACAGCTTCTGAAATATCTTTGTCGTTTCTGAGGGAACAAGACGTGGTGGCGGAGGGAGTGGGATTCGAACCCACGATAGGGCGTGAACCCTATACGCACTTTCCAGGCGCGCGCCTTCAACCACTCGGCCACCCCTCCGGTGGCGTCAAGATGCCCATCCCTGCGCCTTTGCGCAAGGCCCGCCTTGGGTCACTTGCCAAGCCGGGGGAAGCTTGTAAAGTCAGGGGCAGGTTTTCCTGAGAGGAGAAACGCATTGCGGCGACACATTCGAAAGGCCGGCCGCTACCTTGGCTGGGGGCTTCTTGTGGCAGCCCTTCTGGCTTTTGGTGGGGGCTTGCAGGGCTGGATTGCGGGCGGCGACTTTCGGGCCTTTGCCTTGGGAGAGCTGTGGTATCACCTGGACGCGGGCAGCCTGAACACCCTGCAGGCGTTGATCCAGCGTTACCTGTTCCCGATTATCTGGGAGCTTGGCTTCACGCCGTTGCTTCTGCTGCCGGCCTGGGTTGTGTTTGGCGGCACGGGCGGTGTTCTTTCCTGGTTTCTGCGCCGGGGGTAAGGGCGGCTTTTATTCGTCGCCGATTTTCAGCACGTCGAGAAAGGCGCGTTTCGGAATTTCGACATTGCCGAAGGCGCGCATTTTCTTTTTGCCCTTCTTCTGCTTTTCCAGAAGTTTGCGTTTGCGCGTGATGTCGCCGCCATAACATTTTGCGGTGACGTCCTTGCGCATCGCGCTGACCGTTTCGCGGGCAATAATTTTACCGCCAATGGCCGCCTGCAACGCCACCTTGAAAAGCTGACGCGGAATTAATGTCTTTAGGCGTTTGCACATCATGCGTCCGCGCGCTTCCGCGTGGTCGCGATGCACAATCATGGCCAATGCATCGACGGGTTCGTTGTTGACGAGGATTGTGAGTTTGACGAGGTTGCCTTTTTCATAGCCGTCCATGGCGTAATCGAAACTGGCATAGCCGCGCGATCCGCTTTTCAGGCGGTCATAGAAGTCATAGACGACTTCGTTCAGCGGCAATCGATAGACAACCATGGCGCGGCTTCCGGCATAGGTCAGGTCGATCTGCACGCCACGGCGTTCCGTGCACAATTGCAGCACCACGCCCAGATAATTGTCGGGGACGAGTATGGTTGTCTTGATCCAGGGTTCTTCGATCTGCGCGATCTGCATCGGGTCTGGCAGGTCGGCCGGGTTGTGCATTTCTTGAACCTCGCCCTTGGTCAGGGTCAGGCGGTAGACGACGGAAGGCGCTGTCGTGATCAGGTCAAGGTTGAACTCGCGTTCCAGACGCTCGGTAATGATTTCCATGTGCAGCAGGCCCAGATAACCGCAGCGAAAACCAAAGCCAAGCGCGGCCGAGGTTTCGGTCTCAAATGTAAAGCTGGCATCGTTTAGGCGAAGCTTGGCCAGGCTTTCGCGCAATTGCTCAAAATCGGCGGCGTCGACTGGAAACAGGCCACAGAAGACAACCGGCACGCTTGGTTTAAAGCCGGGCAGGACGGTTAGCGTCGGGTGCTGGTCGTCGGTGATCGTGTCGCCGATGCGGCAATCGGCGACGGCTTTGATGCCAGCGGTCAGAAAGCCGATTTCGCCGGGGCCAAGGTCGTCGATCAGTTCCGGCTTTGGTGTGTGGATGCCGACGCGGTCAACCAGATAGGTCGCGTCCGCGTCCATCATGCGAATTTTCATGCCCCGCTTCAGGCGCCCGTTGATGACGCGAACCAGAATGACGACGCCAAGATAGGAATCGTACCAGCTGTCGATCAGCAGCGCTGAAAGGGGGGCTTCTTCGTCGCCCTTTGGCGGTGGCAGGCGGTGGACGAGGGCTTCCAGCACATCGGCAACGCCGTTGCCGGTTTTTGCCGATACGGGCAGGGCGTCTTCCGCGTCCAGGCCGATCACGTCTTCGATTTGGGCTTTGATGCGATCGGGTTCGGCCGCGGGCAGGTCGATTTTGTTCAGCACGGGTACGATTTCGTGGTTGTTTTCAATTGCCTGATAAACATTGGCGAGCGTCTGTGCCTCGACGCCCTGGCTGGCATCGACGACCAGAAGCGACCCTTCGCAGGCGGCAAGGGAACGGCTGACCTCATAGGCAAAATCCACATGGCCGGGCGTATCCATGAGGTTCAGCTCATAGGTTTCGCCATCCTTTGCCTTGTAGTTCAGGCGGACGGCATGGGCCTTGATGGTGATGCCGCGTTCGCGTTCCAGTTCCATGGTGTCGAGGACCTGTTCGCGCTGTTCGCGTTCGGTCAGGCCACCGCAAAGCTGGATCAAACGATCCGCAAGGGTCGATTTTCCATGGTCGATATGGGCGATGATCGAAAAATTTCGGATCAGGTGCAGGGCTGTCATTGGGGGCCTTATAGGGTCTTGGGCAGCAGTTGTGCAACGTCTGGATCGTTTTAACCGGCTTCCAGCGCGAAAGCGGCGCGAACAAGGGCCTGGGTGTAGGTTTCTTTGGGGGCTGCAAAAAGCCGTTCCGCCGGGCCGGCCTCAACCAGATGGCCAGCCTTCAGCACGATGACGTCATTGGCCAGGGCGCGCACCACTTTTAAATCATGGCTGATGAAAAGATAGGCCAGACCGTGGCGGTTCTGCAGGTCACGCAAAAGATCGACAATCTGCGCCTGGACGGAACGGTCCAGCGCCGAGGTCGGTTCGTCAAGCACCAGCAGCTTTGGTTTCAGCACGATGGCGCGCGCGATGGCGATGCGCTGGCGTTGGCCGCCGGAAAATTCATGGGGGTACCGGTGGCGCGTCGCAGGGTCCATGTTGACTTCCTCAAGCACCGCTTCGATATGTTTGATTCGTTCTTCCGGACGGTCGCCGATCCCGTGCACGCGAAGCCCTTCTTCGATGATCTGCCCGACCGACAGGCGCGGGCTCAGGCTGCTGAACGGGTCCTGAAAGACAATCTGCATTTCCTTGCGCCGGGCGCGCAGCGCCCGCGAAGAAAGCCGTTTCAGATCGTCGCCATGAAGCCAGGTTTGGCCCGTGCTTTTTTGCAGGCGCAACAGCGCCAGCGCCAGGGTCGTCTTGCCGGAACCGCTTTCCCCAACGATGCCAAGGGTGTGCCCGGCGCGCACGGAAATGGAAATGTCGTCGACGGCTTTGATGTGCGCCTTTGTTCGCTGCAACAGCCCTTTCTTGACCGGGAACCACACGCGCATGTTCTTGGCCGCCAGCACCACGGGCGCTTGTGGGTCGGCCTTGGCGGGCGTGCCGCCCGGTTCCGCTGCCAGCAGCATTTTCGTGTACGGGTGGGCTGGGGATTCGAAGAGGCGCTTGGCCGTTTCTGTCTCGACGATGCGGCCTTCATGCATGACGGCAACACGGTCTGCCATTTTTTGCACGATCCCCAAATCGTGGGTAATCAACAGCATCGCCATGCCCAGCCGTTGCTGCAGGTCTTTCAGCAATTGCAGAATTTGCGCCTGGATGGTGACGTCCAGGGCCGTCGTCGGTTCGTCGGCGATCAGAAGGTCCGGTTCGTTGGCCAGTGCCATGGCGATCATGACGCGCTGGCGCTCGCCGCCGGAAAGCTGGTGGGGATAAGCGTTCAGGCGGCTTTTTGGATTGCGCAGTTGCACCAGGTGAAGCAGTTCCAGCATGCGTTTTTCTGCGGCCTTGCCATCCAGCCCCTTGTGCAGGGTCAGGGTTTCGCCGATCTGCCGGCGAATGGTGTGCAGGGGGTTCAGCGCCGTCATCGGTTCCTGAAAAATCATGGCGATGCGGCCGCCGCGCAAATGTTGCAAGGCCTCCGCCCCGGCATGGATGACCTCGTTGCCTTCGATGCAAACGCTGCCATGGGGGTGGCGCGCATAGGGATAGGGCAGAAGCTGAAGGATCGAAAACGCCGTCACCGATTTTCCCGAACCGCTTTCCCCGACCAGCGCCACCGTCTCGCCCTTGTGAATTTCAAGGGAAACGTCACGCACGGCCGCCACCGCCTTCGGCCCGCTGCCAAAGGTGACGGCCAGATTTTTGATTGCGACGAAAGGCGTTTTCGGTCCGGTCATGACAGGGTCTTCCTGGGGTCAAAGGCGTCCCGGACCGCTTCGCCGATAAAGATCAACAGCGTCAGCATGATGGCCAGCACGACAAAGCCGCTGATGCCAAGCCAGGGGGCCTGCAAATTCGCCTTTCCCTGGGCCAGCAATTCGCCAAGGGATGCCGAACCCGGAGGCAGGCCAAAACCAAGAAAGTCCAGCGAGGTCAGCGTCGTGATCGAACCGCTGAGGATAAAGGGTAGGAAAGTCAGCGTCGCCACCATCGCGTTGGGCAGGACATGGCGGAACATGATCGTCGCGTTGTTGACGCCAAGCGCCCGGGCGGCGCGCACGTAATCGAAATTTCTGGCGCGCAGGAATTCTGCCCGCACGACGCCAACCAGCGCCATCCAGCTAAACAGCAGCATGATGATCAGCAACCACCAGAAATTCGGTTCCACCACACTGGACAGGATGATCAGCAGGAACAGCACCGGCAGCCCCGACCAGATTTCGATGAAGCGCTGGAAAATCAGATCCGTCCAGCCGCCGAAATAACCCTGAACGGCCCCGGCAGCGACGCCGACGATCGAACTGAAGAAAGTCAGCGCCAGGCCGAAAAGAACAGAGATACGAAAGCCATAAACGACGCGGGCGGCCACGTCCCGGCCCTGGTCATCCGTGCCCAGCCAGTTGATTGCCGAGGGTGGCGTCGGCGCCGGTTGGGTCAGGGCGTAATTGATCGTCTGCGGCCCGTATTCAATCATTGGCCACAAAATCCACCCCTTTTCCGTGATCAGGCCGATGACATAGGGGTCCCGGTAATCCGCCTCGGTTTCAAATTCGCCGCCGAAGGCCCGTTCGTCATAGGTGGCGGCAATCGGGAAATAGAGATCGCCGTCATAGGCGACGGCAAGGGGGCGATCATTGGCGATGATCTCAGCAAACAGGCTGGCAAGAAAGAGAACAAGGAACAGCCAGAGCGACCAGAACCCTCGGCGATTGGCGCAAAAATTCTCAACTCGCCGTCGGGTGAGCGGCAGGATGGCAAAGCCGAAAAAACGATCCCCGGACATGGCCTAATCCCCGCGCGTGTCAAAATCGATGCGCGGATCGACGATGACATACATGATGTCACCAAGAAGGTTCATCAGCAGACCCAGCAACGTGAAAAAATAGAGCGTTCCGAACATCACCGGATAGTCGCGATTGATCGCCGCTTCGAACCCAAGCAGCCCCAGACCGTCGAGGGAGAAGATCACTTCGATCAAAAGCGCGCCTGTAAACAGCACGCTGGCAAACGCGCCGGGAAACCCGGCGATGACGATCAGCATCGCGTTCCGAAAAACATGGCCGTAAAGAACCCGGTGTTCGGTCAGCCCCTTTGCCCGTGCGGTGATGACATATTGTTTGTTGATTTCTTCAAGGAAGGAATTTTTTGTCAGCATCGTCAGGCCGGCAAACCCGCCGATGACCATGGCCAGCACCGGCAGCGCGATGTGCCAGAAATAATCGACCACGCGCGCGGGCCAGCTAAGCGTGTCCCAGTTTTCCGAGGTCAATCCGCGCAGGGGAAAGGCATCGATAAAGGTGCCCCCGGCAAAGAAGACGATCAGAAGGATGGCGAACATGAAGCCCGGAATGGCGTAACCGACGATGACGGCGGAACTGGTCCAGATGTCAAAGGCCGACCCGTCCCGAACGGCCTTTGAAATGCCAAGGGGAATGGAAATGAAATAGACAAGCAGCGTCGTCCACAGCCCAAGCGAAATGGAAACCGGCATCTTGTCGAGGACAAGATCGACGACGGAACGGTTGCGGAAGAAACTTTCGCCAAAATCAAAACGCAGATAGCCCTTCACCATGTCGAAGAAGCGCACATGGGCCGGTTTGTCGAACCCGTAAAGCTTCTCGATATGTTCGATAAATTCCGGGTCCAGACCTTGGGCGCCCCGGTATTTGCTGGTTGCGCTGGCGGCGGCCTTGTTGGCGCCCATTTCGCGGATGGGGGCTTCGCCGGCGGTCGTGCCGGCGACCCGCGCCGTCGCGCCGACATCCAGGCCCTGAACCTGGGCGATCAGCCGCTCAACCGGTCCGCCGGGCGCGACCTGAACGATGATGAAATTGACCACCATGATGCCGAAAAGCGTAGGCACGATCAGCAAAAGCCGGCGGAGGATGTAAGCGAACATGGGTTGCGCGCTCTAGGGCTTTGCGGGGGTCTGGCGAGCGTTGCGAAGCCGGGCATCTTTTTCCGGGTCGATCCACCAGTCGTTGAAGCCAAGTGCATATTTCGGCGGATTTTCCGGACGTCCGAAACGGTCCCAGTAAATCACGCGAAAATTCCGGACGTACCAATGGGGGACGACGTAATGCCCCCACAACAACACCCGATCCAGCGCCCGGGTGTGGTCGATCAGGCTTTGACGATCCGGCGCGTTGATGAGAGACGCAATCAATTCATCGACGACGGGGTCGCGAATGCCGATCAGATTGCGGCTGCCCGGGGTTTCCGCCGCCGCGCTGGACCACAGCCCGCGTTGCTCGTTGCCGGGCGACAGCGACTGGCCAAAGCCTGCCACCACCATGTCGAAATCGAACGTGTTGAACCGGTTCTGATATTGGGACGGGTCCACGGTGCGGACCCGGGCGGTGATGCCAAGGCGTTTTAGGTTTTGCACATAGGGCAGCACGACGCGCTCGAAAGACGGGTCCACCAGCATGATCTCGAAGGTGAAAGGGTCTCCCGTTGCGGCATTGACCAGCACCTTGTCGCGCACAACGAAGCCCGCTTCTTCAAGCAGCCGAAACGCGGTGCGTAGATTTGCCCGGACATTGCCGTCGCCATTCGTCCGGGGCGGTGCGTAGGCTTGCGTGAAAACGTCTTCCGGGATTCGTCCCCGATAGGGTTCCAGAATTTTTAATTCCGCCGGTGATGGCAGCCCCCGCGAGGCCAGCTCGGAATTTGAAAAGAAACTGCGCGTGCGTGTGTAGGCGCCATAGAAAAGGCTTCGGTTTGTCCATTCGAAATCAAAGGCATGGGTCAGGGCCTGACGCACGCGCCGGTCTTGGAAGATCGCGCGCCGGGTGTTGAAGACAAAGCACTGCATGCCAGTCGGTATTTCGTGGGGAATTTCGACCTTGTTTACCTGGCCGGATTTTAACGCGGGAAAGTCATAGGCCGTTGCCCAGTTCTTCGAAACATTTTCCAGGCGAAAATCATATTCACCGGCCTTGAAAGCTTCGACGGCGACAACGCTATCGCGATAATAGTCATAGCGGATGCGCCCGATGTTGAACCGCCCCCGGTTCACGGGCAAATCCTTGCCCCAGTAATCGGCGACGCGCGTATAGGTGATCATACGGCCGGGATCGACGTTTTCAATCCGGTAAGGCCCGCTGCTAAGGGGCGGGTCCAGGGTCGTCTTTTCAAAATCGACTGTCGTGTAATAGGCCTTCGAGAGGATTGGCATCTGCCCAAGGATTAGAGGCAGTTCGCGGTTGTTGCCGTTGCGGAAGCGAAAGCGCACTTTGTGCGGCCCGGCGTTTTCGGCGGCCAGCACGTCGGCGTAATAGACGCGAAAGGTCGGGTGGCCCTTTTCTTTCAGGGTTTCAAAAGAAAAGATCACATCCGCCACCGTGATCGGGCTGCCGTCGTGCCAGCGGGCTTGCGCGCGAAGGGTGAAGGTCACGGCATCGCGGGCCGGGGCAATTTCGATGCTTTCTGCAATCAGCCCATATTCGGCGAAGGCTTCGTCATCGGAACTGCGCAGCAGGGTGTCCGCTGTCAGGCCCAGGCCATCTGCCGAGATGCCTTTCAGGATGTAAGGGTTGAGATTGTCGAAACTGCCGATGGCGGCGCGTGTAACGTCACCCCCCTTCGGGGCGTTCGGGTTCACATAATCAAAATGTTTGAACGCCGGTCCGTATTTCAGATCGCCGAACATGGACAGCCCGTGGCGGGGGCCGACGGGGGTTGTCTCCGTCGCGGTAGCAAAGGGGGCAAATGCAAACAGCAGCCCGGCGGCAAGGCCGGCTATCTTTTGGAAAAAATGCGTTGCGTGCCGTGTCATCAATGCCTCGCTATTTCTGTCCCGCAAGGGCGGCCAGGGCCTTTGCGTGCAAGCCCGAATTCGCCGCCGCAAGGACGCGGCCATCGGATTTTGGACCAAGGGGCGCGCCTTGCCAATCCGTCATGCGCCCGCCTGCGCCCTCGACGATGGGAACGATCGGGCAGAAATCGTATGGCTTTAACTGCGCCTCGACAACAAGGTCGGCAAACCCGATGGCCAGCAGGCCATAGCCATAGCAATCCGCGCCGAACAATGGGTAACGCACCTGCCCGGCAAGGCGGTCATAGGCGGGGGCGTCGTTGCCTTCGAACATGTGCGGTGTCGTTGAATACATGGCCGCCTGGGCCAGTTCGATGCCGGCGTTGGTTTTTGCGGGGCGTTTGTTGAAGTGGGTTTGCTCGCCACGGATGCCGGTCCAGCGCTCGTTTAAAATCGGTTGATCGATGATCCCAAGAAAAGGCGCGCCCTCTCGCAGCAGGCCGATCAGCGTGCCGAACAGGGGCTTGCCGGTGATAAAGGCCTTGGTGCCGTCGATGGGATCCAGCACCCAGACATGGCGGGCCTGTTCGCGCGTCGTGCCGAATTCCTCGCCAAGAATGCCGTGATCGGGGTAACGCGTCTCGATGGCTTCACGAAGGGCGGTTTCCGTTTCCCGGTCGGCGATGGTGACCGGGCTTGCGTCAGCTTTGGTATCGACCTTTACGGACGTGCGGAAATAGCGCCGCAGAATCCGGCCGCTTGTTTCGGCAAGACTTTCCGCGAAATCCAGAAGCTCCTGCGGCGAAGGGTCCGCCAAGCGTTCCCTCCTAATCCGTGAGGCTTTTCAAATAGGCAATCAAATCAGCCCGGGCCTGCGCTTTGCGAATGCCGGCGAAAGCCATCCGGGTGCCCGGAAGAAATTTTTTCGGGGATTCGATGTAGCCGTCAAGATCGGTTTCTGTCCAGGTGCCACCGGCATTTTTGATCGCCGCCGAAAATTTGAACCCTTCAGCGGCGCCTTTTCCCCTGCCGACAACGCCCCAAAGGTTGGGCCCGACTTTTTTCCCGGCACCCTTTTCCGCCTTGTGGCAAACGGCGCATTTCTTGAAAACCTTGCGGCCCGTTTCCGGGTTGCCGGCAAGGGCGGTGGTTGCACTTTTCGCAGCTGTACCGTTTACGGCGGCGGTTTCCTTCTCAATATCTTTTTCGAAGGTCTGCAGCATGGAGTCGATATCGCTCGCCTGCGGTTCCGGTTCCTGGGCGGCCTTGTTGCTGCCGGCGTCGTCGCAGGCCGTTTGCAGGGCCGCGGAAAGAAAGACGATGCTTAGGATTTTTGGAAGGCTGGAACGGGGCATGGCGGGGCTTTCTCTGGCAATTTTGCGCGTCCGTCAGACTAGCGCCTTCGCCCCATGCCGTCCAATCTTGCGGCGCGAGGGTAACCCCTCCATTTGAAGCAGCTTTATGATTTGCCCTTGTCAGGGGGCACCCACCCACTTGGTGTGGCGTATTCATCCGGTCGTCGTGTAATAACTCGCGAAGCGTTATCGTTAAAAATTGTTGCCGGCAACAAACATCTTTCCAGATGGTTTTGATTGAGTGCGAGTTTGAGTGTCGTGTGCTGAAGTATGGAGCTGCTAAAATTACGCCCAGGTGGAGTCACTGTAGTAAGTTTTTTGCTTTGGAATTTTTGTGCAAACATCTTTGCGGTTGCGGCTTGATCCGAGTCAGCGCTTAAAAGATAGGCATGGTCATAAATCTCCGCAAAACCGTCTACAATCAAGTGAAGTGCGAGATTGATATCGGTTTGCTTTTCTCTCGAAACCTCCCATTGGGAAGAGCAGGCGCGGCACGATTCGGGCGCTTTGATGTAGTGCCCAAAAACACAGTCGACCCCTTGCGCCTCAAGTGCGGCCACGTATTTTTTATGCCGGCCTGTTTTTTCAGCGTCGTCTTTTTTATAGGCCGTACAATATACTACCTTGACGAGTTTTTGCGATTTTGAAGGAATTAGCAGTTTCCCTACTTTCCAAAGGTCTAGCCACTTTAAGTGAGGCTCCCCTAAGCTGTTGATTGGATGATATAAATTAAATCCATCCACATAGAATGCCGCTTTCTCAACCACTGAAAATTCCACCCAAAACTTGACACAACTCGAATTTTAGCGTAGGAAACTTCCTATCAACGCTTGATGGGTTACCATCAGCACCCCGCAGGCTCCGGCTTGCGGGTTTTTATTTGCCTGCTTATCAAGTGGATTTCTCTAGATTCACATCTAGCCCGCATCCCAAACCCGCATTTATTCCAGTCTAATCGTAAAGCCCTAATTCAGCTATCTCTGAATCAGAGCCCCGCGTTTTTGTAAGCCCCGCATCAAAAACGAAGCCGTTTTTTTATTAGCAACAACCATTCAGCAGCGCTGACTAAATCGCTAGCGATCCGCATGGGGCGATCCCTATCGTTTTTTCAGTTTGGAAAACAGACAGCCTGCCCGTGTAGATTTTGGACCTTTGCGTTTATGATGTGCCATGACGTTATCCTCTATACCTGTTGCTGAGCGTATAGGAGGTGGGTCCGAAACTCGATAAGGGGAAAATCAGGTTAGATTCAACTTTGACTCACTTGCGGCGCGCGCGCCGGGGCTGTGTCCGGGAGGTGAAAATCCAATGACGCCATTGGCCGTCGCACGCTATACAGGCTCTTAGGATGGGAAAACCGCAAAACCCGATCATCATTCTTCCGGCACGGATGGCCTCGAAGCGGCTGCCTTTGAAACCGCTCGCCGACATTCATGGGGAGCGGATGATCGTTCATGTCTGGCGGCGCGCGGTCGAAGCGGCGATCGGGCCGGTTGTGGTGGCCTGTGGCGAGGCGGAAATCGGCGAGGCCATCGCACGCGCGGGCGGGCGCTGGGTGCTGACGCGTCCCGACCATGCCAGCGGCTCGGACCGTGTCTTTGAAGCGCTTGGAAGCATCGACCCGGAAGGGGTCCATGACATCGTCGTCAATTTGCAGGGGGATCTGCCGACAATCACGCCCCAGACAATTCGCGCCGTCCTTGCCCCTCTTAAAAACCCGGATGTCGACATTGCAACCCTCGCCACCCGGATTGAACGGGATGACGAGATTGAAGATCCTCACGTCGTGAAGGTGGCGATGGCGGTCGGCGATGGCGAAACCTGCGGCACCGCTCTTTATTTCAGCCGCTGCCCGGTGCCGGCCGGGGACGGACCCCATTACCATCACATCGGCCTCTATGCCTTTCGGCGCGCCGCCCTGAAACATTTTGTCGGGCTTCCGCAAACGGGGTTGGAACGCCGGGAGTCTCTGGAACAGTTGCGGGCCCTTGAGGCCGGCATGCGGATCGACGTGGCCCTCGTTGACACGGTTCCGGTCGGCGTCGATACTTCCGCCGATCTGACGCGCGCCCGGGAATTGCTGGGCCGGGCCGACGCGGCAAAGCCTTGACGATCTCCAGGTTTTTTGCCGGTTTTATTTGACAGGGTTGAGCAGGGCCAAGGCCATGGCATCGAAATCCGCCACCACCGATCCGGCAAAAACCATCGCCTTTCAGGGCGCGGCCGGGGCCTATTCGGATCTGGCCTGTCGGACGGTGCATCCGGACAGGACGCCGCTTGCGTGTACGTCCTTTGAAGACACCTTTGGCGCGGTCGAAACGGGTCGCGCAAGCCTCGCCATGCTGCCGATTGAAAATTCTGAGGCCGGCCGGGTGGCAGACATCCACATGCTGTTGCCCCATACAACGCTTCACATCGTTGGGGAGCATTTTCAGCGCGTCCGCCATTGCTTGCTGGCGCCGCCGCGCGCGACCCTT
The DNA here is from genome assembly GCA_964435655.1 of uncultured Rhodospirillaceae bacterium. Taxonomy (GTDB): domain Bacteria; phylum Pseudomonadota; class Alphaproteobacteria. The sequence continues at coordinate 4,363 of CAYTAE010000004.1, read as the reverse complement.
GCCAGTCTCAAACATGTCTACAGCCATGTGCAGGCGCTTTCCCAGTGCCGGGCGGCGGTTCACGCCCTTGGGCTGGTGCCGGTCGCAACCATTGATACGGCAGGGGCCGCCGCCGAGGTGGCCGGGCGGGGCGACGCCGGCGAAGCGGCGATTGCCTCTGAGCTTGCTGCGGAAATTTACGATTTGGCCATTCTCAAGCGTGACCTGGAAGATGCCGAGCGCAACACGACGCGTTTCGTCCTTCTGGCGAGGGACGCGATTACCCATGCGCCGGACGTGTCCACCGGACAGGGCAAGTGGATCACCAGCTTCATTTTCTCGGTTCGCAACGTGCCGGCGGCTCTTTACAAGGCGCTTGGTGGCTTTGCCACCAATGGCGTGAACATGTTGAAGGTCGAAAGCTATATGGTCGATGGGTCCTTCACCTCGACCCAGTTCTACGCGGAAATCGAAGGCTACCCGGAACAGAAGAACGTTCAGCTTGCCTTTGAGGAGCTTGGCTTTATCTCACGCGAGGTAAAGGTGCTGGGCGTCTATCGCGCGGACCCGTTTCGGGAAAGCTAGCCCTCGTCGATCCAGGCTCCGATCAGCCCGCGCGAAATGGCGCCACGATAAGGCAAGTGAAAGCCGGTTTGTTTGCGTTCCCTTAAATCCTGGCGGGAAAACCAGCGCACGTCTTCCAGTTCGTCGACCATCGGCGCGATGGTCTGGCCGGGGGCCGCAACCGCCCGAAAACCGAGCATGAGCGAAGCTGGAAATGGCCAGGGTTGCGACGATTGGTAGTGGATATCGGTGACCTGAATCCCGGTTTCCTCAAACACTTCGCGGGCGACGGTGTCCTCCAGACTTTCGCCCGGTTCGACGAATCCGGCCAGGGTTGAATACATGCCCTTGGGCCAGTTCTTTTGACGCCCCAGCAGGCAGGCGGTCGCATTTGTGACAAGGGTGATAATGGCAGGGTCCGTGCGGGGAAAATGTTCTGCTCGGCAGGCATCAGCCGGACAGCGGCGCATATGGCCGGCCTCGCCGATTTCCGTGAGGGTGCCGCAGACGGCGCAATGGCCGTGATGGCGGTGCCAGTAAAGAAGACCGCGCGCATAGGCCAGCAATCCGGCGTCGTCGCGTGTCAGCAATGGGCCGAAATTGCGAAGGTCATCAAAATGCCCGCCCATTTTTTCGGCAAGGGGTGCCGGGTCCTCAAGGTGGGAAACATCCACGGCAAAATGCGGCGCGTCTTCGAAAAGGCCGAGAAAGGCCCCAATGGTTGGGGTTGGGGCATCTTGGGCATCGAGGGTGGCGAATGCCTGGGGCGCCAAGCGCCCGGCAAGGGGTGGATCGCCCGTCACGATCAGATTTTGGTTGCGCCAGACGGGCAAAATCCGCGTTTCCGGATGGTGGCGCTTGGCCTTGATCCAGGCGGCATCGCTTCGAAGATGGGCGGCGCGGTCAATCGCGGTGGCGGCGTAAAGGTTGAGTTTTGCCATCGGGTGAGCCTGGCACAGGGAAAAATGGCATGCAAATTCAGGACTTTTTGCCATGATTTTTGCCGTCGTCCTTTCGATGGCATGGACAAAGCTGATAGAGTGCTTGTGGGAGGCCGGCTGGCGGACGGACCGCTCGCCAATCCGGTCAGGTCCGGAAGGAAGCAGCCGTAACGAGTTTGTGTCCGGGTCGTTTGTCCGGTCTCTCACCTTGAATTTTTTTACTTTAAACTTTCGTGTCGATGCCGGATTCAGACGTTTCAACTTCTGCCTATCGCGTTCTTGCGCGGAAATATCGCCCCGAGTCCTTTGATGGGCTGATCGGTCAGGAAGCGATGGTGAAAACGCTCACCAACGCCATCCGCGCCGAACGGCTTGCCCATGCCTTTGTGCTGACCGGCGTGCGCGGCGTCGGCAAGACGACGGCGGCACGCATTCTGGCGCGCGCGCTCAATTGCGTGGGTGCGGACGGCAAGGGCGGCATGACGGCGGAACCCTGTGGGCAATGCACCCACTGTCAGGCCATCGCCGAGGGCAACCATGTCGACGTTCTTGAAATGGATGCTGCCAGCCGCACCGGGGTTGAAAACATTCGCGAGCTTCTGGACGGCGTGCGCTATCGGCCGGCGATGGCGCGCATGAAGGTTTACATCATCGACGAAATACACATGCTCTCGATGCAGGCCTTCAATGCTTTGTTAAAGACTCTGGAAGAGCCGCCGCCCCATGTCACCTTTATCTTCGCGACGACGGAAACCCGCAAGGTACCGGTCACGGTACTGTCTCGTTGTCAGCGTTTTGATCTTCGCCGCGTCGATGCGGAACGTCTCGCCCTGCATTTCAAAACCATTGCCGAGAAAGAAGATGCGACGGTTGAAACCGAAGCGCTGCAACTGATCGCGCGCGTGTCGGATGGGTCGGTGCGCGACGGACTTTCTCTTCTTGATCAGGCCATCGCTTTTGGCGCGTTGGAAGTGACGGCCGAGATGGTTCGCGAAATGCTGGGGCTTGCCGATCGCATGCGTCATTTCGATATTTTCGACGCGTTGATGGCCGGCAACATTGCTGGCGCGTTGGAAGAACTTGGACAGGCTTACGCGGCCGGTGCCGATCCAATTTCTTTGCTTCAGGACCTGCTGGAACTGACCCATTGGCTGACCCGTATCAAGGTCGTCCCGGAAACGGCGTCGGGTTTTGGCGTGCCGGAGGCCGAGCGCAGCCGGGGCGCATTGATGGCTGAAAAATTGTCCCTCGCTCAGCTTGCGCGCATCTGGCAGATGCTTCTGAAAGGTGTGGGCGAGGCCCGGACGGCGGCGTCCGCCCTGCAGGCGGCAGAAATGATCTTCATTCGTCTGGCCTATGCCGCCGATTTGCCGGACCCGGCGGAACTCGTCAAAAAGCTTGGCGAAAAAAACACGGACGCTCCCAATCCGCGTGAACGCGCAACCCCATCTCCCGCTTCGCCAACGGTGGCGACGGCCCCCGCCGCAACGCCTGTGGCTGCGGCAACAACGCCTGTGGCTGCGGCAACAACGCCTGTGGCCGAACTTGCGCCCGTCGATGCGCCGCACCCGCCGCAAGGCCCGATGCCGACAAGCTTTTCGGAAATGGTGGCGCTTTTTCGGGACAAGCGCGAGGGCCTGCTGCACACGCAGCTTGTCAGCAATGTGCATCTTGTTCGTTTTGAACCGGGCCGGCTTGAAATTCATCTTGATGCCCGCGCCTCGGCAAATCTTGCCAACCGATTGGGCGAATTGCTTTCCGAGTGGACAGCAACGCGCTGGGTTGTGGTTGTCTCTCGCGAGGGGGGTGAACCCACCTTGCGGGAGCAGACGGCAGCAGTGGAAAAAGAAAAATTTTCCCAGGCTGCGAAACATCCATTGGTGCGCGCGGTGCGCGACGTTTTTCCCGGCGCAACGATAAAAGCTGTGCGCGGCTCGAAAAAAACTTTGGAAGAGACGGAGGTCGACGCGACCCCGTCGTTGGAACAAAACGGAGATGAGGCACCATGACGAACCTTGGCAAGATGATGAAATCCGCCCAGGACATGCAGGCCAAGATGGCGGCCATGCAAAAAGACTTCGAAAATATCGAGGTCGAAGGGCAGGCCGGTGGTGGCATGGTGACGGTAACGATGAATTTAAGGGGCGTGCTGCGTCACCTGAAAATTGATCCAACCCTCGTCAATCCGGAAGAAACGGAAATTCTTGAAGACCTTCTGGTTGCCGCCATGAACGACGGCAAGACAAAGGCGGAGGCGGAAATTGCAAAACGCATGTCGGAAATGACCGGCGGCCTGCAATTGCCGCCGGGTATGAATTTGCCGTTCTGATCGTTGCCCCATTTTGATCGTTGACCATGTCTGGATCTGCAATCGACCACCTCATCCAATTGCTGGGCCGTTTGCCCGGCCTGGGCCGCCGTTCGGCGCGCCGGGTCGCGCTGGACCTTCTCCGGCACCGGGAATCTCGCCTGGTGCCATTGGTCAAGGCCCTGGAAGATGCCTCGGAAAATGTCCGGGAATGTACAATGTGCGGCAATTTTGATCTTTGCGACCCCTGTGGCATTTGTGCCGATCCGGAACGCGACCGATCCCTTCTTTGCGTCGTTGAAGAGGTTGCCGATCTTTGGGCGCTTGAACGCGCCCAGGTCTTTCGCGGCACGTACCATGTGCTGGGCGGGGTGCTTTCGGCCCTTGATGGGGTTGGCCCAGAGGATTTGCGGATTGCCGGTCTGGTTGAACGCAGCCTTTCGTCGGAACTTCAGGAAGTTATTCTGGCCTTGAACGCGACGGTGGATGGCCAGACGACGGCCCATTACATTAGCGACCGTCTAAAGACCCATGCGCTGACCGTTTCTCGGTTGGCCCATGGCGTTCCGGT
>CAYTAE010000003.1:0-25860 GCA_964435655.1 uncultured Rhodospirillaceae bacterium | reverse complement strand
GAAGCGACGATGCGGATCCAAGACCTGCTGAACGACGCACCCCGGTTCTTTCCCCTGATGGATGACAACGCCGAGGTTCACCTGATCAGCAAAGCGGCCATTGCGCGCGTGCGTCCCTACGACGGTTGAGACCGCTTCCGGCTTTCCAGACGGTTTTCAGCAACGTCCTTCCGAAAAGGCAGCAGCAGTAAATTGCCAAGGCCAAGCCGGGCAAAGTTGCGATAGGCGTGCAAACCAATTTCCATTCCCAGATGCCCCTTTGCCGGCGCCTGCTGATAGGTGCCGCAGAGGCGATCCCAAATGGAAAGCGCGAAGCCGAAATTCCGGTTTGTTTCGGCAATGTCCGTCGAATGATGGATGCGATGCATGTCCGGGGTAACGAGCAGAAAACGCACGCCGCGTTCCAGCTTTTCCGGCAGGCGGACATTGCCGTGGTTGAAAAGCGCCGTCCCGTTCAGGATTGCTTCGAAGAGAAGAACGGCCCACGGATCGGCGCCAATGGCGGCGACAAGCCCCACCTTGAAAATCAGGGACACAAGAATTTCGATGGGATGAAACCGGATGGCGGTTGTCGTATCGAAATCCATGTCGGAATGGTGAATTTGATGCAGTCGCCAGAAGACCGGCAAGGCATGGGAAAGAACGTGTTGAAGATAAATTGCGAAGTCGAGGAAGACGATCGCCGCCAGCAATTCAATCCATCGGGGCCAGTCCAGAACGTTCAACACGCCCCACCCGGCGGTCTCCGCATGAATGGCCATGGCGTAAGCCGCCGCCCCCAGGGTGAGGCGTACGGCAAGGGCATCGACCAGAAGCATGCCCAAATTTGCGGTCCAGCGTTTGGTCTTCGACTGACTTAAGACGCGGCACGGGGCGGTCACTTCCCACAGTGCCATGATGGCGAAAATTGCAAAGAAAGCGCCAAAGCGAATCCAAGCTTCCATTGGCCAGACATCCATGGGAACGGGTCTCCTTTAAGAAGGCGTGCTCTAATGTGGGAAAAGCGCGTAGCCGTTGCAAGTCCTTGTGACTATTGGGAAAGGCTAAGGTCGTTTTCTTTCTGAAAAGAAAGCGCGTTAAATAGGTTTCTGGCAAGGGCGAATGGAGACTTTGATGGTCAAAAGTTCTATCCCCATCACTGCGGAGGCAGTGGACAGTACAGAGAGTTACGCCTTTGCCTTCGATGGCGACCGTGCCGCATTTTTTCGAATTATCGTACGCAACATTTTGCTGACAGTTGTTACGGTCGGCATTTACCGTTTTTGGGCCAAGACACGCTTGCGCCGTTATTTGTGGGCGAAAACGCGTCTTCAAGACGAGCCATTCGAATATGTCGGGCGTGGCGCAGAACTATTCGTTGGCTTTCTGATTGTTCTCAGCATTCTTTTTCCCCTGGGCCTGATTTATGCCCTTTTCAGCACACTCGTCGTGTCGACAGAAGGCAGTGTGCGGGAGCTTTTTGACCTTCTGTCCACGCTTGTGTTTGTTTTTCTGTTGGGGGTCGCGACTTTTCGCGCGCAGCGTTATCGGCTTAGTCGCACACAGTGGCGCGGTATTCGTGGGCGGTTGGGCGGGTCGTCTCTTGCCTATGGGCTGCGCTATCTAGTTTGGATTTTGCTCGTTCTCTTAACGCTGGGCCTTGCCTATCCCGGTTACAGCATAGCGCTTACACGCTATATGACGCGGCATACGTGGTTTGGCTCTGGCCGCTTTGGTTTTCATGGGAGTGGCTGGGCGTTGTTTTTCCCCTGGCTTGGCGTGTTGTTTTTTTGGGGGGTGCTTCTTGGCAGTGCCAGCGTGTTGACCTACATGGCGTATGACACCGTTTTTGCTGAAAATGAGGCTTCAACTTTCTTTGGGTTGCCAGCGCCTGCCGTCACCCTATCCTTAGTTTTTCTTTGGATAATCAATGGGTGGTTTTGCGTAGGTGTTTTTATCCAATATAAAGTTACCGAGTTTCGATACATTTTTTCCTGCACGAACCTTGATGCGGCGCGTTTCGATTTAAAGCTGAATGGAAACAGGATTTTTCAATTTTCATTGCGCTATGTTGCAATTGTTTTTGTTGCCTTGATCCCCATCATTGTTCTTCCGGCTTTGGCGGCTGTGTTGGCAGAAGACTTTTCGATGGAGGATACGGTCACGGTTTACGCGGTTCTTGCGGTGCTGTTTTTCACCTTTGTTTTGCCTCCGTTATATTACGTTTATTTCTTATTTGATTTGCTGAAGGCGATGTTCAAATCGCTTGCGATGACCAATGCCCAGGTTGTTGACACCATCAAACAGGCCGAAGACCAGGGCCTAAAGTTTGGCGAGGGCCTTGCGGACGCTTTTGATGTTGGAGGCATTTGATTGGCCATAAGCTATTCGGGCTATTTCTTTGATGGCAAAGTCGCCACGCGCTGGCGGGTTCGGGTTTTGGTTCGTGATCGGGCGATCGAAATCGTTGCAGCTGAAGACGTTTTGGCAGAAGACAGCACATATGCCAGCAAAGCGGAGCGGTCGTTGGCGCAGTGGCCAATCGAGAAAGTGCATTTTTCCAATTCCAGCGCGAACGACGAGCCAGATATTTTTAAACATGGGTTTAAGGACGCAGCCCGGTTGAGCCTTGACCCGTCAGAGCGCCGGGAAGATTTTTGTGCGCTTTTCCCGAATTTACGACAAAAAAACCCGACGGCAGAGTGGCGTCTTGTCCTGCGATGGGGCGTTTTGGCCATGGTTTCCATCGGGCTAATTTACTGGGTTGGCATCCCCTATCTTGCCAAGGGCGTTGCCAAATTCCTTCCGATTGCGATCGAGCAAGAAATTGGAGAGCAGGCGGTTGACGAGCTTGTGGAAATTTTTGCCACCTTTAATGACACAACGCCAAAAGCGCTTCGCTGTTCAAACAAACAAGGCCGCCAGGCATTGGAGAGCCTTATGTCGCGGTTGACGAACGGTGCCGGGATCCCATTGCGACTGCAGGTCCTGGTGTTTGACGACAAAACGGTGAATGCCTTTGCCTTGCCTGGGGGCAACATCGTCCTTTTTCGTGGCCTGCTGGAATTTGCAGAGGGGGCGGACGAAGTGGCCGCCGTGCTGGCTCATGAAATGGGGCATGTCTTTCATCGTCATCCGCTTGGAATTTCTCTCGAAGTGGCGGGTGGCTCCCTTTTGGTGGGGTTGCTTATCGGCGATGTTTTTGGGGGGTCAATGGTTGGCGGCATCGGTCAGATGTTGATTGCCACAGCTTATTCTCGGGACGCTGAGCGAGAAGCCGATACCTATGCCATGGCGCGGTTGTCGGCTGTTCGCATTGCGCCCAAGGCTTTCGCCGCCTTTTTCGAGCGCTCGCAACGGTTGAACAAGGGAAAATTGCCGGAATGGTTCAATTTTCTGTCGACGCATCCTAGCGATTCTGAGCGGATTGCAATGAGCCAGAAACCGCTTGAAAACAGTCTTCCGGCCTTGTCAGCAGCCAGATGGAAGGCGCTGCAAAACATTTGCAAATAAAAATGCCTTGCGAACACATCGCGCTTCTCATCGCAGGGTGGGTGGCCTTCAACGGATTGTGAAGCCCGCCTTTCGCCCTTCGGGGGTAGGTTTGCGGGTGAAGGGGGACTGCGGATGGTTCGTCGGTTTTCGTTTTTTCTGATCGTGTTTCTGCTGGGCCTCACGCTTTCCACGGCCAGGGCCGGATTTGTTGACGACCTTTTTGCACCAAAGGTTGAAACATGGGCGCAGTGGGAGGCCTCCGACCCGGATTCAAAAATCCGCGTCAAACACCTCGCCTGGGCCCGGTTTCTTGCAAAATATGTGGAACTTCCCCCGGACGGGATCAACCGCGTCGCCTATCACAAAGTTTCAAAAGCGGATCGGGAAAAGCTTGAAAGCTATCTTGTCGCCCTTGGGGACGTTTCCGTGTCGGCGCTGCGCCGCGATGAACAGCTCGCCTATTGGATCAATTTCTACAACGCGCTCACCGTGAAGGTCATCCTCGATCATTATCCGGTGGCCAGCATCCGCGACATCGACATTTCGCCGGGGCTGTTCGCCGACGGTCCGTGGGACGCAAAGCAGGCCCGCGTTGCGGGGCTGGAACTTTCCCTGAACGATATCGAACACCGCATTCTGCGCCCCATCTGGAAAGACCCGCGCGTTCACTACGCAATCAATTGCGCGTCGATTGGCTGTCCGAATCTTCAGACCTTTGTTTTCGAAGGCGACAAGATCGAGGAAATGCTGGAGGAGACGGCGTTCGAATACATCAACCATCCGCGTGGCGTGCGGGTTGAAGACGGCGCGTTGATCGTCTCCAGTATTTTTGTCTGGTTTGAAGAAGATTTTGGTGGCGCGTCGGGCGTGCTGCGCCATTTGAAAAAATATGCCGACCCGGCCTTAAAAGAAGCCCTCACCGGGGCAACCATCGGGGACGACGAATATGACTGGTCGTTAAACGACGTCGCGGCGTATGAAGCGGCCATCGGGGGGCTGGTGCCTCAAGGGGGCTATACGGCGCCCAAAGCCGTTGCTCTTGCCCAATGGGAAGCGCATGCGCCCAAGGCAACGGAAGAAATCGACCACACGGCCTGGGGGGCTTTCCTTGCCAAATATGTTGCCCCGGGGGAGGACGCGATCAATCACGTCGATTATGGCGCGGTGACGAAGCCGGATAAAAAGAAACTTCAGGCCTACATCGAAGGGTTGGAAGCCATCCCGATCCAGCGTTACAGCCGGGACGAGCAATTCGCCTATTGGGTCAATCTTTACAATGCGACCGTCGTTGAAGTGGTTCTCGACCATTACTGGCTGGGCAGCATTGTCGATATTGATGGCGAAGGCGATTTGGCCGCCGATAGCGGCCCCTGGGATGCAAAGCTTGTCACCGTTGGGGGGGTGAAGCTGTCGTTTCATGACATCGAAAGCGGCATCCTGCGCCCGATCTGGAAAGATCCGCGCATCCACTACGCGTTAAGTCTGGCGGCCTATGGGTGTGCGGATCTTCAATCCGTTCCATTTACGGCGGCGAACAGGGAAGCCCTGCTGGACACAGCGGCGGCGGCCTATGTGAACCATCCGCGCGGTGCGCGCATCCGCAAGGGCCAGTTGATCATTTCCGCCATGTATTCCTGGTATCTGGAAGATTTCGGCGGCGATGACGCAAGCGTGCTGCGCCACCTTCGGAAATACGCGACGCCGGAATTTGGTGAGGCGCTCGCCGGGATCGAACGCGTTACCCGGATCGATTACGACTGGTCTTTGAACGATGCCGCACGCGCGCCATGGTCGGAAACGAAAAGTCTCGGGAGCTATACGAAATAACGGTTCCGCGCACGGAAACAATCGTCCGGGCCGGCTGGATTGGGCTTGGGCTTGCGCTGGTGGGCGCCCAGATTTTTCTGTTGGATCTTTCGGCGGATTTTGAAGGCGCCTATCGCACCCCCGTGCCGGCGACGTTGCGTCTTGTCGCCCTTGGCATGACGGTGGGCCTTCTGTTTCTTGCCCTGCCGGCGTTGATCCGGCGGACGGCAAAGGCCTCGGCGCTTTTCTTCTGGATGCTTGGCGTTGGCCTTGCCATGCGTCTCGTTCTTCTTCCATCGACGCCCATTCTGGAAGACGATTATCACCGTTATTTTCTGGATGGTGCCGTCGTTGCGCTTGCGCACAACCCGTATCAACATGCGCCGGCCGATTTGTCCGAAGGGGCGGCCCCGGAAATTCTGGCGCAACTTGGACCGCGTGCCGACGCCATTTTAGCGCGCGTCAACCACCCGGAAATACGAAGTATCTATCCGGCATTGGCGCAAATTTTCTTTGCCATTTCCTACAAGCTTGCGCCGTTCCATCTGGAAACCTGGCGGGGGGTCCTGCTGCTTGCCGACATGACGTCCATGGCATTGCTGCTGGTCCTTCTAAAACAGCTTGGACGCACCCCATTTTGGGCCGCGCTTTTCTGGTGGAACCCGTTGCTTGTCAAAGAACTGATCAACGGCGCGCACATGGACGGCCTGCTGCTTCCCTTTTTGATCGGCGCGCTTCTTCTGTTGCTGCGCAGGCGGCATTGGCTTGCGAATTTCGCTTTGGCCTGTGCGGCCGGCGTAAAGCTTTGGCCCATTGTGTTGTGGCCGTTCTTTCTGCGGCCCTGTTTTGAAAAACATGGTTTTAAAAAGAAGGCCACGTTTTTTCTGGCCGTTCTGTTCTTTGCCATTCCCTTCGGGCTTTTTCTTTTGCCCCAGCTTCTGGCGGGCCTCGATGGCAGGGCGGGTCTCGTCGCCTATGGACGGCAATGGGAGATGAACGACGCCCTTTTCCCCCTCGTGCTCGCCTTTGCAAAAGCCATGCTGGCGTCCTTTTCCTTTGCAGATCTGGCCCCGGATGTGGCGCGCGGGCTGGTTGGTTGTGCTGTGCTTGGCGCCAGTTTCTGGCTGGCGCGCGCGCGTGGCGATGCGGCGATTTGTTGTGGCATGCTTGGTGTGACGGCCCTGCTTGTCCTTTTAAGCCCTGCGGTTTTTCCATGGTATTACGCGTGGTTTCTCCCCCTGCTTGTGCTGTGCCCCCGGCTTTCGCTGCTTGTGTTGACGGCGACGCTGCCGCTCTATTCGTTACGCTTTGTGTTTGCCGAAGCGGGCTTTGCCGATCTTTTTGATGCGTGGATCGTCTGGGTCGAAATGGCCCCTGTCCTTGCGTTGTTCGCGTGGGAGACGCATGGCCGATGGCAAAAGAAGCGAGGTGTGCATGCGGCATAAGATGCGCATCGGCGTTGTCATCCCGGCGCGAGACGAAGGGCCGGCCATCGGCAAGGTAATCGCGGCAATCCCTTCCTGGCTGGACGCGATCGTCGTTGTGGACAATGGGTCGAAAGATGACACGGCACAAATTGCGCACGCCGCGCGCGCGCGCGTCGTTGCGGAGCCCAGGCGTGGCTATGGCCGGGCCTGTCAGGCGGGCTTGCGCGTCCTTGGGGATATGGAACTTCCCATGGATGTCATTGTCTTTCTCGACGGGGATTTCAGCGATTATCCGGAAGCGATGGCCGATCTGGTGGACCCGATTTTGGAAGGCCGCGCGGAATTTGTCCTTGGTTCGCGTGTGTTGGGGGCGGCGATGCAGGGCGCGCTTGCTCCGGTTCAACGATGGGGAAACGGGCTTGCCACGACGCTTATCCGGTTTTTTTATGGGGCGGATTTTACGGATCTCGGCCCCTTCCGGGCAATCCGGCGCGATACGCTGGCACGCCTTGCCATGGCGGACCCGGATTATGGCTGGACGGTGGAAATGCAGATAAAGGCGGCAAAAATGCGGCTGACTTGGATGGAGGTTCCGGTCCGCTATCGTCCCCGGACCGGGGTTTCGAAAATTTCGGGCACGTTTTTGGGAAGTTTCCTGGCAGGGAAGAAAATTCTTTTCCTGATCCTGCGTGAACGTTTTTGGCCGTTGGCTTAGCTATTGCCCGCCATCGCGGGAACGCACAAAGAAAGAGTGCGGGAAAAAATTGGTGCCCCCAGGGAGACTCGAACTCCCACGTCCTTGCGGACAACAGATTTTGAGTCTGCCGCGTCTACCAGTTCCGCCACAGGGGCTATGGCGGCCTATCCTAGTCTTCCAGCGGGCGCGGTCAATGGTGAGACGCATCAAAGTCTGAGGGCTTGCGCGCGCATGGCCTTCGGCGTTCTATTGGGGCCAGGCAAATACGGATGCGGCCTGGATCAGGAGGTGCGGGACATGTCAGAAACGCTTTATGCCCGCACGATGCGGCTTGCCGCCGGGCGTCGCGCCCCGGTCGTGCTGGCGGCGGTTTCTTTTGCGGAAAGTTCGTTCTTTCCGGTGCCGCCGGATCTGCTGTTGGTTCCCATGTGCCTGGCGGCGCGCCGTCGCGCCTTTTTCTTCGCGGGTCTCTGCACGCTTCTGTCTGTTGCCGGCGCGCTTCTTGGCTATGGCATCGGCTTCTTTTTTTACGAGACCATCGGCCGCCCGGTTCTGGAATTTTATAACTTGATGGACGCCTTCACGGAATTTCAGGGTCATTACCTCGAATGGGGCGTCTGGATTGTCGCCGGGGCGGCCTTTACGCCTTTTCCCTATAAGGTGATTACGATTGCAAGCGGCGTTGTCGGCCTAAGCCTTCTGCCCTTTGTGCTGGCATCTTTCGTTGCGCGCGGTCTGCGCTTTTATATTGTTGCAGGGCTGATCTGGTATTTTGGGCCGCGGGTTCAGAGTTTTGTCGAAAAATATCTGGCACCCCTTTCCATCCTCGTTTTTCTGGTGGCGATTGGGTTGGTTGTTCTTTTGGGCTACGGAATATGACGCTTGCACCAAGACTGGTATTTCTTGGGTTTTTTGGGGTCAGCCTGGCCGTGCTGGCGACGGCCTATGGCTTTGAATTTCTGGGCGGGTTAAAGCCCTGCGTCCTTTGTCTGTATCAACGCGTGCCCTATGGCTTGGCAGCGGGCGTTGCCCTTGGTGCCTTTTTTGTCTCGCCCCATCGGCGCGCGGCGGTCGGGGTGTTGCTTCTTCTTGCCGCTCTCTTTTTCGGCAATGGTCTGCTGGCCCTTTATCATGTGGGTGTCGAGCAAGGCTGGGTTGCGGCTTCCTGTGGCGGTGTTGAAGCCAGCGAAAGCCTGGACGCGTTGCGGCAGTCCCTTTTAAACATGCAACCGGCGCGGTGTGATGAAATTGCCTGGACTTTTCTCGGCCTGTCGATGGCAGGGGTGAATGCGATTATGTCCACTGGTTTGGCAATTTGCGCCATTGCGGTGGCCCGAATTTTTGGAAAAAGGAAAGAGGCGTGACGTCCAGCGAAAAAGAAAAGCCTCACGATCAAAAAAAATTCATGCGGCTTCCGGGCGATCCTTCGCCGGAGGAGGAGATTGCGCGCATGATCCGCGTCGATCACGCCGGCGAATATGGGGCGGTTCGGATCTATGAGGGCCAGATGGCCGTGCTTGGCCGCTCAGGCCAGAAAGAAATTTTGCAGCACATGCTGGATCAGGAACGCGCGCATTTGGCAGTCTTTGACGAATGGATTGTTGATCGCCGCGTGCGACCGACGTTGCTTGCGCCATGTTGGCACGTTGCCGGTTATGCCCTGGGGGTGGCGACGGCGCTTTTGGGAGAGCGTGCGGCGATGGCGTGTACGGCTGCTGTCGAAGACGTGATCGGCGAACATTATCAGGGACAGATCGACAGGCTTGGCGAGAACGAGCCGGAATTGAAGGAAACCATTGCCACGTTCCAGGCCGACGAGCTGGCCCATAAGGACACTGCCATTTCCCATGGTGCGCAAGATGCGCCGGCCTATGGTGTGTTAAGTGGCGCTATCAAGCGCGCGTCGCGTCTAGCGATCTGGCTTTCGACACGGGTTTGATGGCAGACGCGTCTTTTGGTGGTCGCGTCTTGGCGCTTGCGTTGTTTATCTCTCGGCGGCACCGGCGAAGGCTGCCACAAGAAAATGGCCCCCAAGGGCCAGTCCGGCCGGGTCGATGCCATGCCCAAGCCCTTGTGAAACATGGGATTTTACGCGAACGCCGGCATCGGTGAGGACGTTTTCCGTCATGATCTGTGCCTGTACGGGGATCAAGGGATCCTCCGAACCATGGATCAGAAGAACGGGAGGTTTTGCCAGGATTTCGTCGGCCAAATGTTCGGGGCCTGCCAGTACGCCGGAATAGCCGATGATGCCAGCCGGTGCCTGTACCCGGCGAAGCCCGACATGAAGGGCCAGCATCGTTCCCTGGGAAAAACCGATAAGAACGAGGTCGCGTTCGGTAAGGCCGCGTTTTTCAAGCTCGGCATCGAGGAACGTGTCCAACATTGGCGCGACTGTTAATGCGCCTTCATACATGCGCTCTAAATCAAGGTCGCCGACAGGAAACCATTGGCGGCCACTTGGCAGTTCGTCGCAGATCTCGGGTGCATTGGGTGAAATAAATTCCGCATCCGGGATCATCTCCGTCCAATGGGATGCCAATCCAATCAGGTCATGCATGTCGGCGCCATAGCCGTGCAGCAACACGACAAGCCGTTTTGCCGGCTCTCCATTGGCGGGAAGGTGGGTGGCAGCTTCAAGATTGGCGACGGGACTATCTGACATGATGACGTTATGTAGACTCCTTGACGAAAAGGGAAGGGGGCATGTCTTATGCCGGGCGCATTTCCTGGTCGGTCCATAGGGCGAGGGTAAGGAGTAGAAGCGCCCCCGCCTGATGGGCAACGCCAAGTGGTACCGGCACAACAAGAAGAAGCGTGGCAATGCCAAGCCCGACTTGCAGAACGGTCATGATGCAAAGAAGCGTTAGCGCCGTGCAGGCGCGTTTCGAAAGCGTTTCGCGCCAGGAAAAAAGCCAGACGGCGCCGATGCTGACTAGGCTGAAAATACCAAGGAGCCGATGGTTGAACTGGACGCTTGGAATGTTCTCAAAGAAATTTCGCCAGGCAGGTTCCAGGGCCCAATAATCTTCCGGAACAAGGCCCGCCCCCATCCGTGGGAAGGTGTTGTAAGTCAGGCCGGCATCGGTGCCGGCAACGAAGGCACCGGCAATCACCGTCAGGGCAACGACTCCCAGAAGGCTGCGCGCGATGGTTTGGAAAAGCGCGCGCGGCAAGGTGCCTTTCGGCAGATGAAGAAAGCCAAGGCCGATGCGGAAAAGAAGGGCATAGATGCAGAGTGCCAGGGTTAGGTGAGCGGCGAGGCGATAGGGGCTAACATCCGGGCTATCCACCAGGCCGCTTTGCACCATGTACCAGCCAAGCCAGCCTTGTAATGCGCCAAGGGAAAAAACCCCAAGCAGCCGGGGGAGATGTTGGGCGTTGATCCTTCCCCGAAACCAGAAATAGAGAAATGGGAAAAAGAAGGCGGCGCCAATCAGCCGTCCCCATAGACGGTGCACATATTCCAGCCAGAAGATCCCCTGGAATTCGCCAAGGGTCATGCCGAAATTGCGCTTTTGATATTCAGGAAAATTTTGATAGGCCGTGAAGGTTTCCTGCCATTCGGGTTCTGAAAGCGGCGGCAGAATGCCCATCAGCGGTTGCCATTCAACCATGGAAAGTCCGGCCTGGTTCAACCGGGTGGCGCCACCCAGAATGACCATGATGAAGACAAGCCCTGCACACAGGAAAAGCCAGATCGCGAGCGGTCGTTCGCGGGCAGCGTTTTGAACTGGAATGGTTCCGGCCATTGTTTGTCTCGTTTTAAAAAAAATATATTTTTTTAAGGAATGCGATTGCAACCGCTTTTTGTTTACCTATTTTATAGGTGGCTCTGCCTATAAAGGGATATGGTTTCATGTGGCGCATGGCCACAGGAGAAAAACGCATGCCGTTAAAACGCCTCCTGGTTATTGATGACGAACAGGAAATCTGCAACCTCATTCGCGAGGTTGCCGAGGGCGAGGGATTTGAGGTTTCAACGACAATCGACCCCGAGGCGTTTAAGGAGGCGGTTGCGAGCTTTAAGCCAACGGTTCTTGTTCTGGATCTTGTGATGCCGGAAATCGATGGGATCGAGATTTTGCGCCATCTGGCGGAAGATGGATGCAAGATTCCAATCCTGGTGATGAGTGGCTATAGCGGAAAATTGCTGGAAAGCGCCCGTTCTCTGGGCGATGCCTTTGGTCTTCCTTGCGTGCAAAGTCTTAAGAAGCCAATTCGCATCAAGGTCCTGCGTCAGGCTCTCAACGACATTTCCTGAAGTCCTAAAACAAAAACGTCGTGCCTTGAAAGGGGTGTGCGGCCTGCTGCCAAATCGAAGGGGCTTAGAAGGTCGCTGGAACGCCTCTGGGTTCGGCCTATTCCACATAAAATATAAGTAATTTTCATGGAAACTACATTGAGATATGTTATCTTTCTTTTAAATAACCTAATATATGTGTAAATATAATTTATTTAACATATTTATTCTGTTAAATAGGCCTTGCCGCAACATCGACTAGGATGGCGCCAAAATGACAGAGCTTTTGCAAACAGAGGCCCAGGCCGCCGCGCGTGCAGCGGCTCTTATGGAGGCTTACGGAGATCTTGATGGGTTGGCGCTTCTCCGTGTCATGCTCACGCGCGAATTTCCGGGTCAGATTGCCCTTATGTCCTCGTTTGGGGCGGAGGCGGCGGTGCTGCTGGATCTGGTCGCAAGCATTGATCCGGAAACGCCGGTCTTTTTTCTGGATACGCAAAAACTTTTTGATGAAACCCTCCGCTACCGGGATGCACTGGTCGCGCAGCTGGGGTTGCGCGACGTCCGGGTAATCCGGCCCGACGCGGCAGAACTTGCAACGGAAGATTCCGATGGGGAATTATGGTCCCGCGACGGGGACGCATGCTGTGACCTTCGCAAGGTGCGCCCGCTTGACCGGGTTCTTGCCGGTTTTGATGCGTGGATCACCGGTCGCAAGCGGTTTCACGGCGACGTGCGCGCCACTTTGCCGGTGATCGAGGCGTCGGACGGAAAAATTAAAATTAATCCGCTGGTGCGTTGGACTTCGGACGAAATTGTTGCGGCGTTCAAGGACCGGGGCCTGCCACCTCACCCCCTGGTCGCAGATGGCTATCTTTCTATCGGTTGCACCCATTGCACGCGACGGGTAAACCCAGGCGACGCAGCGCGTGCCGGTCGCTGGGCGGAAAACGGTAAAACGGAATGCGGCATTCACAAGGCAAGCTGGGCCAGAAACGAATGAATCATCTCGACGCGCTGGAAAGCCAAAGCGTTTATATCTTTCGGGAAGCTTTCAACAAAATCGACAAGCTGGCGATGTTGTGGTCGGTGGGCAAGGACAGCAACGTGCTGCTGTGGCTGGCGCGCAAGGCATTCCTTGGCCATGTGCCTTTCCCGGTCGTGCATGTCGACACCTCTTACAAGATTCCCGAGATGATCGAATTTCGGGACCGCATGGCAAAGGAATGGGGCCTGCAATTGCTTGTCGGCCAAAATAAAAAAGCCCTGGCGGACGGCATGGGGCCGGAGAAGGGCCGCGTGACCTGCTGCAGTGCTTTGAAGACGGAAGGTCTGAAACAGACGCTTGCGGAGCATGGTTTTACCGGTGTCTTTGCTGGCATCCGTCGCGATGAGGAAGGCACGCGTGCGAAAGAGCGCGTTTTCAGCCCCCGTGGCAAGCATGCGGAATGGAATTTCCGCGACCAGCCGCCGGAATTCTGGGATCAGTTCAAGACGGATTTTGCGCCCGGCACGCATCTTCGCATTCATCCGCTGCTCCATTGGACGGAAGTGGACATTTGGCACTACATCCGGCGCGAAAAGATTCCGGTGGTTGATCTTTATTTTGCGAAGGACGGCACGCGCTATCGCTCGCTTGGTTGTGCGCCATGCACGGGCACCATCCTATCCACGGCGTCAACCATTGACGAAATCATTGAAGAACTTGAAACGACAAACGTCTCGGAACGTGCCGGTCGCGCCCAGGACAAGGAATCGGAAGACGCGTTCGAGCGGCTCCGGGTAGAAGGGTATATGTAGATGTCCGGTCATGCGCCCGAACGTTCTTTGGGGGGTGAACCCCTTCGCGTCGTCATTGTCGGCCATGTCGATCACGGCAAGTCCACCCTTGTCGGCCGCCTTTTCCATGACACCGGCTCGCTTCCAGAGGGCAAGCTTGAAGAAATCAAGGCCATGTGCAAACGCCGTGGGATGCCGTTTGAATGGGCATTTCTTATGGACGCCTTGCAGGCTGAGCGCGACCAGGGCATTACGATTGACGTTTCCCATATCTGGTTCAAGACGACAAAACGCGATTACGTCATCATCGACGCTCCCGGCCATAAAGAATTCCTGAAAAACATGGTCAGCGGCGCCGCCAGTTCTGACGCCGCCCTGCTTGTGATCGATGCCCATGAAGGTGTTCAGGAACAATCCCGCCGACACGGCTATCTTCTGCACCTTCTTGGCGTGCGTCAGGTTGTGGTTGCGATTAACAAGATGGATTTGGTGGATTATTCCCGCGACCGCTTTGTCGAGGTTGAGGAGGAATATCGCAGCTACCTGGCCGGGATCGGCGTCGAGGCGCAGCATATTGTGCCCGTTTCTTCGCGCGAGGGCGACTGCATCGCCACGCGTTCCGGAAAAATGGGCTGGTACGAGGGGCCGACGATTGTCGAGGCCCTCGATGGCTTTCAGGCGCCGGTTTTGCAAACGGAGCTGCCGTTGCGGCTTCCGATTCAGGACGTTTATAAATTCGACAACCGTCGGCTTATCGTTGGGCGAATCGAAAGCGGTCGCCTGCGCGTCGGCGATACGCTGGTGCTTTCGCCTTCGAACAAATCGGCCAAGGTGGCCAGCATTGAAACCTGGAACGTCGCCGTGCCGGTCCTTGCCGCCAGTGCCGGCCAGTCCGTCGCCATTACTTTTCAGGAACAGATTTTTGTCGAGCGCGGCCAGATTGCGAGCCATGAGGAAAATCTGCCGGTCGAAACAAACGTCTTTCGCGCGAATATTTTCTGGTTGGGAAAAAAGCCGTTGCGGGTGGGCAGCCAGTACATGTTGAAACTTCACACCGGCCAGCATCGCGCCGAAGTGCAGTCCATCGATCGAATTGTTGACGTGGCCGATCTTTCTTCCGGTGAAGGAAAAGAGGTCCCGAAAAACGCCGTTGCGGAAATAACCTTGCGCACTCGTGGCCTGGTCGCGTTGGACGAGTTTACCGATAATGTCCGCACCGGCCGTTTCGTCCTGGTTGAAGATTACGCGATTGTTGGTGGTGGCATTATCAACATGGACGGTTATCCCGACCAACGCCAAGCCGTCACGCGAAGGGCCACAAACGTCTTCCAGGTGGATCATCGTGTGGCGCCGGCGTCCCGGTGGGACATGAACGGTCATCACAGTGGCGTTCTTTGGTTGACCGGTCTTTCCGGGTCCGGAAAAACGACCCTCGCCATCGAGCTTGAAAGCCAGCTCTTTCGCAAGGGCTACCAGGTCTACGTTCTCGACGGCGACAATTTGCGCAACGGCCTGAACGCCAATCTTGGATTCACCCCGGAAGACCGGGCGGAAAACATTCGTCGCGCCGGCCAGGTGGCGGCCCTTTTTGCCGAAGCCGGCTTTATCGTCATTACCGCCTTCATTTCGCCCTATCAGGCCGATCGCGACCGTGTTCGCGCCATTGCGCCGGATGGCTTCCACGAGGTCTATGTGAAGGCGTCTCTGGAAACCTGTGAGCAGAGGGACCCAAAGGGGCTCTATCAGCGGGCCCGCAGCGGCGAAATTGCGGAATTCACGGGCGTTTCTTCGCCTTACGAAGCGCCGGGCACGCCGGAACTGACCATCGATACGGATACGCTCACCGTCGAAGAGGCCGTCACCAGCCTGCTTGAATATGTCGAGAAGAACTTGGTTGCCGGCAAGGGCTGGAAAGAGCCGGGCTCGCTCGACTCCGTCAGCCAATTGGCCGCGCCGGGCATTTAAGTCGGGCTTTCGGGCGGGTTCTCAAGGTTTTTTGTGGTTTTTCTTGACAGACACCCCAAGCTTACTTAGATGGTTGGCACTCGAACACAAAGAGTGCCAAGGGTGGCAGCGCGCGCGACTTGCGGGTTGCCTGGAATGAACGCTTTTTAAGGAGAATCGACCATGAATTTTAGGCCGCTACATGATCGGGTGTTGATCAGAGCGCTGGAGTCGGAAGAAAAGACGGCTGGCGGTATCATTATACCCGATACGGCGAAGGAAAAGCCCCAAGAGGGAAAAGTCATTGCGGTTGGCTCCGGCACGCGTAACGAGGCAGGCAAGCTTATCCCGCTCGACGTCAAGGTGGGCGACCTGGTCCTTTACGGAAAATGGTCCGGTACCGAAGTGAAGGTTGACGGCGAAGATCTCTTGATCTCGAAAGAATCCGACATTTTGGGAATCGTCACCGGCAAGAAAGCAAAAAAGAAGAAATAACGAAGTCCGTCAGGACAAGAGGAGTCGAAGACCATGGCTGCGAAGGAAGTTCTATTTAATGTGGATGCGCGCACGCGGATGCTGCGCGGCGTCGAAACGCTTGCAAATGCCGTTCGGGTGACGTTGGGGCCAAAGGGCCGCACGGTCGTTCTGGACAAGGCATTTGGTACGCCCCGCATCACCAAGGACGGTGTGACGGTTGCCAATGAAATTGACCTGGAAGACAAATTTGAAAACATGGGCGCACAGATGGTGCGTTCGGTTGCAAGTCGTACAAATGACGAGGCCGGCGACGGCACGACGACGGCGACCGTGCTTGCCCATGCGATCCTGCGGGAAGGCGTGAAGGCGGTTGCCGCCGGCATGAACCCGATGGATCTTCGTCGCGGGATTGATCTGGCCGTTGAGGCCGCCGTTGCGGATGTTCAAAAGCACGCAAAGAAGGTTTCGACCAGCAAGGAAGTCAAGCAGGTCGGCACGATCTCGGCGAATGGCGAATCAGAAATCGGCGACAAAATTGCCGAAGCCATGGAGCGGGTCGGTAAGGAAGGCGTGATCACCGTCGAAGAGGCGAAGGGCCTGAACGATGAGCTGGATGTCGTTGAAGGCATGCAGTTTGATCGTGGCTATGTTTCACCTTATTTCGTCACCAACCCGGATCGCATGATCTGTGAGCTGGAAAATCCCTACATTCTTCTCAATGAAGGCAAGCTCACCAGCCTGCAGCCAATTCTGCCGCTTCTCGAAGCGGCCATGCAGGCGAGCCGTCCGCTTGTACTGATCGCCGAAGACATCGAAGGCGAGGCGCTTGCCACTCTGGTTGTCAACAAGCTGCGTGGTGGTCTTAAGGTTCTTGGCCTGAAGGCACCCGGGTTTGGCGATCGTCGGAAAGCCATGCTTGAAGATGTCGCCATTTTGACCGGTGGTCAGGTGATTTCCGAGGATCTGGGAATCAAGCTCGAAAACGTTACGCTTTCGATGCTTGGAACCGCCCGGATGATCAGCGCCACGAAGGAAGAGACGACGATCGTCGATGGCGCCGGCAAGAAAGGCGACATCAAGGCACGTTGCACGCAGATCCGTACTCAGATTGGGGATACGACGTCTGAATATGACAAGGAGAAGCTGCAGGAACGTCTGGCCAAGCTTGCTGGCGGTGTGGCGGTTATCCGCGTCGGTGGCGCAACGGAAGCGGCCGTGAAAGAGCGGAAAGACCTCGTTGACGATGCGTTGAATGCAACGCGCGCGGCAGTTGAGGAAGGCGTTGTCCCCGGTGGTGGGTCGGCGCTTCTTTACGCAACGCGTGTGCTTGACAAGGTGAAGACCGGCAACCCAGACCAGAAGGTTGGCGTTGAGATTGTTCGCCGGGCGCTTGAAGCGCCAGCTCGCCAGATTGCTGCGAATGCAGGCGAAGATGGTGCGGTTGTTGCGGGCAAGCTTCTTGAGGGCAAAGACCACAATCTTGGTTTCAATGCCCAGACGGCGAAATATGTCAACATGATCAAATCGGGGATCATTGATCCTGCGAAGGTCGTGCGGATCGCCCTTCAGGATGCCGCTTCAATCTCGGGTCTTATGGTCACGACAGAAGCGATGGTTGCCGAAAAGCCGGAAGAAGATCCCGGCAAGATGGCGCCGCCGATGATGCCGCAAGAGCCGGCATTCTAAGGCAGAAAAACATCGTCTAAAGATTGGGTCGCCCTTCGGGGCGGCCCTTTTTTTATGGGGCTTACTTGCCGTCGCGGTGGGCGCTTCCAACGGCCTCGCTCACATGAGAAAAGCCGTCGCGGCGGAGAAGCCGGGCAAGGTCGGCCTTGATGCGCAGGACAAGCCCCGGCCCTTCATAGATCAACGCCGTATAAAGCTGCACCAGGGACGCACCGGCGCGAATTTTTTCATACGCCGCCTCGCCGCTGGCGATGCCGCCGGTGCCGATCAAGGGCACGCGGCCCTCCGTCAGCCGGTAGAAATCAGACAGGCAGGCGGTCGCAAGGGGGAAGAGGGGCCGGCCGCTTAAGCCGCCCGCTTCCGTTCGCCGTGGGCTTTGCAGATGTTCGGGCCGGGAAAGGGTCGTGTTGCCGACAATCAGGCCGTCGATGCGCCCTTCAAGGGCAAGTGCGGCAATGTCGGCGCGCGTGTCGGCGTCCAGATCCGGGGCGACTTTCAAAAGCAGCGGCGGTTTTTTTCTGGAAGGCGTGGCGGTTGCAGTCTCGGCCATTGCAGCCTCGGTTCGAGCCAGAATTTCTTCCAGTTTTTCCTTTGCCTGCAAGTCACGAAGCCCGGGCGTGTTTGGGGACGAGACGTTCAGGGTCAGATAATCGGCCAGACCGGCAAGGCCTTCTGCGGCAATGGCGTAATCATTGGCCGCGTCTTTCGTGTCGCGGTTCTTGCCAATGTTGATGCCGATCATGCCATGCGCTTTGGGGCCGTTTGCGGCGGCGGATTTTTCGCGATAGCGCTGCAATCGCGCCACGGCCCGGGCCATGCCTTCGCCGTTAAAGCCCAGGCGGTTGATGACGGCACCGTCCTCGACAAGGCGAAAAAGGCGCGGGCGCGGGTTGCCACCCTGGGGACGCGGCGTCACCGTGCCGATTTCGACAAAGCCAAAGCCAAAACGAAGCATGGCGTCCATGGCTTCTGCATTCTTATCGAACCCGGCGGCAAGGCCGATCGGGTTGGAAAGGGCCAAGCCCAGACATTCGGTGGCGAGGACGGGGTTGTCGGGCGCGCCACCCCGTGGTGCGAGGCCCAGGGAAAGCGCGCGGATGGTCAGGCCATGGGCCATTTCCGGCGGCAGGCACCGCAGCAGAGGCGCGATGGCCTCAAAAAGTCTGGAAAATCCGGAAACACCCAATGCCATAACGCCGCCAGCCTAGCGGAAAGCATGGCCTGTGGATAGCAACGCCCCCGGACAAAGGTTTCAGTAAGGATTTTCCATTAGGTTCTCTTTTGTTATGGAAAATTCGTTCAATCGTTCCGGCCCAAGCGACGCGTACCGTCTCTCGCTTGATCTGTTCGCGGCCTATCAGCGCATGGGCGTTTTGCTTGTGGAGGCGGAGCCTTCGGAAAAGAAAATTTCAGACGGCATGGCTGCCGGGGCGTCCTCGGCGGAAAATGCGATTGCCATTTACAAGGCGATGACCCGGGCCGGGCGTTAAATCAACGCGCCCCCATTTTTTCGTTCGACCGCTTGTAGACATAAATCCCAAGGACCGCGAGGCCCACGCTCCAGATCGCACTCAGGGACGCCATCGCACCGATGACGGACCCGGCGCGCGCAGGTTCAAAGGCAATGACATAGGCGACGGCTAGCATCTGGGCGAGCCAGGTCGCGGCCAGAATGTAGCCGAATGTGGGGCGCATGCGCCGGACAAAGGGATCGTTCGAATGGACTTCGGTGCGAATCGTCTGGTTGATTTCCCGTAAGATTTTTGTTTCCCGGTCGGCATCGATTTTTGCCATATGTTCGACATGCCGATTTGCCGCATGCACGGCTTCCGGTGAAATTGCGCCTTTCGCGATGGCGTTGCCGACGTTTTTCAGCGCCCCGGCGGCGGATTTTGCGGTCGGGTGATCGACCATGCCAAGGGCGCTGCCAACCGTGTTGATTAAAAGCGGAAGCCCGATCTGGGCAAGCAGGGCGGCCAACATCTAAAGTTCCTCCCGATAGTAAAGGTGGTTGCCAATCTCGGCTGTGGGCGTGCAGCCCTTGGCCCAGACCGGAAAGCAGCTGCGTGGATGAAACCGGGTGGCGCCTTCGGTCGGGTCAACAAGCACGCCGGCAAGGGCGCGCGTGGCAATGCGAAGGGCAATGTTAAACAGCGGCGTGTCCGTGTTTTGTTCAAACGAATGGGCCGCTAGATTTTCGTGGCAAATTTGTGCGCAACGGTTCCCGCGCATCCCGCTTTCCCTTTCCCGAGCGGCGCGGTTCAGGATTGTGGCCGCAATGGCCTCCATGTCGCGGACATTGCCCGGGTGGGATTTGCGGGCGTGGACCTGGCTTTCCACACAGATCGTCGTTGCCAACAGCCGGGCAAGCTGCCGCGTGCTTTCCCGCGCATTTTCCCGGGCGTTCATCGCCGCCTCTGGATCTGATTGTCGAGCTTGTCCTCGATCCGCTGCAAATGCCGCGTGATCCGGTTTTCGACATCTTTCAGAAGGGCGATCGACGCATAGGATTTTGCGACTTCCAGTTTGAAGGCGGCAAGGGTGTCACGATGGGCGTCGATCCCTTCTTCGAAAATGCGATGCAGGCGTAGCAGGGATTCCTGCCATTCGCCACGGGCGCGCCAGATAAGCCAGAACAAACCGGCAAGTGCTGGAATTTCGACGGCGGTGATCCACCAAATAAGATCGGCGTTCCAATGAGGTTGCATGTGGGTCTCCTGATTCAAACCTTAAAATTCATTTTTGCGATGACGGGGGCGTTGCCGCGCCAGTCCTGCCGGTTTGGTGCCGGGGTGACGGGCAGGCGGACGGGTTCGGCAAGCAAACAGCCGCTGACAGCATCAAGGCCGTCGTCTTGAACATGCAAGCCGGGTTGCCACTCGCGCATTTCGGTGATGAACGGGGTTTCCCAGACGCTTCGATGGGCGTGCAGGGCACCTGCCGCAAGCACGGCGTCGAACGCATCAAGAATGCGCCGGTCTTTGGCGCGCGTCGAAACGGCCTCAAGAACACTGGTGCCAAGGCCGTCTTTTGCAATTTCGCGTCGCAGCAGACCGGGAAGAAAGCGCCCAAGCCCGTTCGTTTCCAGATGCATGCTCGGCAGGTGCAGCTCTTTTAAAAATCTCGTTACCTGGCGGCAAAGCTGGGTGGCTTCATCGTCTTTCGATTTCGGGTCCCAGACGAAGTAACGCACGCGATGCAACCAATAGCCGCCTTCTTCATCCGTATAGACGGCGGCAATGACGTTCTTGTCCCCGCGTTCCGGCGCGCCGAAGGCGGGGTCCCACCAGCAGCTTGCGGAAACCAGCCGCTTCCCTTCAAGGGTCAGGGTCGCCACCCGGTTTGATTCGCGGTACTTCAGTTCGCCTTCGTAAAGGCGTAGGCGGTCCGGGTCGAGGCGGCTTTCCATGATGTTCACCGCGCGCAACAGCATCTGGCTGGCGAATTTATTCGGCCCGCTGCGGCGTTTGATGGCGGCAATCTTTTGCGTGGAAAAACGTTCCGGCCAGCGGCTTTTTCCATCGTTATCGAGCAGCGGCAGCTCCAGCCGTTTGAACCCTTCGAGGAATGCCCGGGTTTCACCAGCTTCCGGCTGTGGGGTTTCCCCGTAGACCGTGTAATAGGTGTGTGGTGTTCCGATGTAGAGCTGCAGGCCGTTTGGCACCAGCACATAGTCAATTTCGGCAAGTCTCACACGCAAATCTACGCGCTTTGGAAGTGTGTCGCAGGTGTTTGGCACTTCAACGTCGTCGCAAAGAACAACGTCTGCCCGGCTTCCGGTCACGTTCGCGTTGATGCCGCGCCCAAGCATGGACGGATCGCGAAGCCGCATCGGCCGGTTGACGGTAAACCGGGACGCGGCCCATTGGTCGGCCCGCTTTGGTTTCAGACCCCGGGTCAGAGGGTGGCGTTCGATGATCTGTTTGACGTTGCGCACCATTTTGTTTGCCAGTTCCTGCTCGGCGGCAAGGACGAGGATGCGCAAATTCCGGTCGTTGCTCAGCAGCCAGGCAGCAAAGAGGCCTGCGAGCGTCGATTTTCCGCTATCGCGGAAGGCAAGCAGAAGAAGTTCACGGTCGCCGGCCTGCCAGCGTGCGTCTAGCCAGCTTGCCATCTCCAGGTGAAGTTTTGGCGTGGACAGATTTTGCAGGCGGTTCCACAGCCAGATGAATTCCGGGAATGTCGGCTGGCTCATTCCTCATCAACCATATCCGTCAGGGCTGTGCGCGCTTCGGCAATCAGCTTTGCCATGTCTTCATTTATTTCCTCGTCGTTGCCTTCGTTCGTTTCTGCCCAACGCGCGAGTCGAACCAGCAATTCCATGTGGGAAAGTGCGGCGCGACACGCAGCGTGATGGGCGGCAAAGCCTTTGGGGTCCCGTGGCTGCGTTTCGGCGGCGAAATGGCGATAGCCGATCAGCGCCTTTTCCATCAGGCCGGGAAGGGCAGCATGGATCTGCCCGCGCAGGGTGCGCATTCTCTTTGTCATTAAGCAGGGTCCGTGGCGAACAGCAGGACGGCGATGTTGCGGGTGCTGGCAAGCCGGTTTTCGATGTAAAGCTTGCCGTCCGTATGGGCCGAATAGGTGACGGTGTTTGTGTTTCCCGTCGTGCCGGTCAAGATGCCGGTTGTTGCTTCGACGCCGGAAATGTTCGCGATTAAATCGCAAAAACGAAAACTATCCACGCGCCAGGAAAAGAGCGCGCCGCCCGAATCGCCAAGCTGATTCAGGCCGAATGCAAGGGCGATGCCGCTGTTTTTTGGAGGGGTAAGGCTTACCGCCGCATCCGTTGCGATCGCGAAGGTCTGAAAATCAACCGACGCCCCGGCAAGAGTCTTTAGCGTTTCCCAGCCGAGGTCTGTTCCAGCCCCATTGACCTTCAACACCTGATCGGCCGTGCCCAATGCCAGGCGTTCTGGCGTTGCCGCGCCCTGGGCGATCAGATCTCCCTGGGTGGTGAGCAGGTCAAGCTCGGTGCCGGAAAGGGTGATTTCGTTCGCATCCGAGGCAAGGCTGACGCCATCGCCGGCAAGCAGGGATTTGAAGCGCAGGGTAACCGCGGATTTTTGTGCAAAGACGCCTTCACCACCACCCAGATTTAGGCCTTCATTCGACTCGCCGCCAAGGCTGGGGTCGGCTTCCGTTGCGGCGCGGTCATAAGCCGCAGGTTCGCCAAACTGCCCAAAACCAAGCAGCTTGTTTGCCCGTGTTGCAACCGGCGGCAGGGCCATGTCGGTATCGATGTCGTGGGTTTTTTGGTGGATTGCGTCTTGCGAAGTGCTTGCAATTGTTTGCACGAACATCGTCAGTTTATCGAGTTCTTCGTTGAGGGCGGTGGCCCGAAAATCACCGCCTTCCTGAAAATCTGTACTACGTGCGACCGGCGCATCGCGTCGGATGGTAAGGCGGATGCCATTTGTGGGCGGTGTATCGAAAACAACGGTGCCGCCATTGCTGCTGCCGACGTCAGTAATTGTGTGGGACGTCGGCGTTGCGCCATCGTCGAAAAAGACTTCGATATCGGTGGCGTCAAAAACGGGGAAGGGATAGGCGAAAATTGTCTGTGTGCCATCGGCCGTATATTGCACGCGTGGCCGTACGTCACCGACGGTGAGTTCAGTCATGCTTGAAACCTCTTCCGGTTATGGGGTTGTTTTTGGATTAGCGGTCGAACAGGGACGTGCCGGCTCTTTGCAGGAGGGGGATGCCTCCCTGAAGTGTCTGCAGCCGCCCGCGCGCCCTGGCATCTGCTGCTTGTAAAAGGTCGATGCGTCCCCTTGCCAGCCGCACCGCTTCCAGTTCACGGATGCGTTCGTTGCGAAGGAAGGCGTCTTCCCGGTTCGCCAGCCGACTTTCCTCTGCCAGCCCGCCAAGGACTGCGGCAGCAGAGCCGTCGCTAGCCGCAAGCCCCCGCCCGGCGAAACGGGCGCGTCGGGCGGCGGTTTCTTTTTCCAAAAGATCGCGGCGGCGTTGTTCCTCAATCGTGCCGGTCCTCTGAAGGGCGGCAATTTGCGCTTTGGCAGCGGCGTCGTTTGCGGCAAATTGCGCCAGGTTTTGTTTTGATTGGGCGCGCGCCTGCTGTTGTGCAGAAAAAATGTTGAGACCAAGCGTTGCAATCGTAGCTAAAGCTGCCATTAGTCGTTCACCATGGTTTCGGTTGTGACGGACAAAAGGGTGAAGGGAACCGGCGTGTCCTGTGCAATGCGCCAAAGGGGGGCCGCCCCTGTTGCTTTCCAGCCGAGGGCGCGGACCCGCTTGTTGCCGGTAAAGGCGATTGGGGCAGTGTCCAAAATGCTGGGAACGCCCAGCGACTTGAAGGAAAGTTCCTTTAATCCATTGCCGACATCGACGCGCAACGCCTTCGTCTCGTGGAGATGAAAGGCGGCTTCGATGAGCCGCAGGGCCGCCCCTTGGCGATTGCCGAACGCGCCGTCGAAGGTGGGCGGCAGGGGTTCGATAACATGGGTGTAGGGCAGGCCGATTTCGACGCTTGATGCCGGTTCGTCAAGGGTAATGCCACCGCCGGCTACGATGGCATCCTGTTGAAAGATTCCATCGGCAATAATTTTTACCGTCTCGCCTTCCAGGTGATCGAGTCCACTCCAGGTGGTTGTGGGTGTGCCGCTTTGACCGCTAAGCGCCGAATCGGTGTAGAAACTTTCATCAAATTGTTCAATCAGAATGCCGCCGTCGCGCTGAACAAGAACGTAAACGTCATTGCCAACCACCGCGACGGAAAGAAAACTTCCATCCGTTTCCTGCAACGTCCAGGCGGTCACCTGTTCGGCCCGAAAGGCAGTTACCGTGGCAAGGTTGCCATCGTTCATAACGATATGCACAAGTCGGCGGGATTGGTCGAAATCCTGATCGACGGGTGTATTCATCAAATGTTGGGACAGCAGGGCCAGATCGTTTGCCTGATAAGCCTGCTCGACATCCGTGAAAAGAAACTCCCGTATTTCCTTGTTGTTCCGCGCGAGAAATAGCGTTGCCCCATCGACGTTGATTGGCGGCAGGGTGCGGTCGATGGGGGAGCCGACCCGGGTTTGGCGGCGCAACTGCACCGTCGTCGGTGTTAGCGGATCGCCTGTTACCATCCATTCGGCACCAGAGGTAAAGACTTGCAAATGTCGGCCAGAGAAGACCGCGCGAATGGCGTTGACCTGATCGGAAAGGATCCCAAACTCGATTGCTTCATCGTCAAGCCCGGTGCCGATATTGAAGTTGAAGATGTCGGAGGATTTCGACATCCAGAGCCGGTTCGGAAGGTCCCGGGACCCGCCAACGATCAGGCGGTCTTGATGAAAGGCGACGGAAACCGGATAGCCATGTGCATTGGAAAAGGCCGGTTCGTCCCAGTCCTTGGTGAAATTGGTTGAATTCAAGGTCTCCAGGACGCTGGCGGTTGCCTGGGTTGGGGAAATAATGCCGAGGATCGTGACTTCCTTCTCCTCAATTCGAAATCGTAGCCCGCCATGACCGCTGACAAAGACATCGTCCGTGGTTGTCAGGGTGATGGTGCCGGTCGTCGCGCTTGGCTGCATCTGAATGGTTTCGTCGGCAAATTTGAAATAAGGCTGATGCATGCCTTCGGCATCTGTCACATATCTCCACGTATTGATCACCCAGGCCGTATCCGATGTCCGAGTAATGTTGTGTGGAATAGCGTCCGGGTGAACGACAAGAAGGGTGTCGGCACTTTGCGTCCAGTTGATCTGGGGAAGCATCGCCGCACTCCATGGTGTCGCGAATTCCGCAACCCACTGCCCGTCGCGGTAAACATCTATCTTAAAATCGGTAAAGACGAGCAGGTAGACCTGCTCGGTATTAAATTCGAAGGCGACCAACCTGCCGGTGCCTAATGCCGTGTCGATGAAACGCAGTCCGGCCCGCCGTTGCACCCCACCCGTTGGAAAGATAAACGTGTTGCGTAATTTTGCCGCTCCATTGGCATAGGCGCGAAGGTCACTACGGCCATAAAGAAGTGGCGATAGTTCGCCGGCGGTGAAGCTCGCCTTTGTTTTGTGAATTCGCGGCATTAGCTTCGCACCCCGACGAGTGTGAAGTCCTCAATCGCGGTCGGTGTTTCCTGCTGCGAATCAATCATGCGGGCATTTCGGATCTCTTTTTCTGCAAGGCGAAAAAGGACTTCCGAGCGACTTGTGCTTTCGGTGATTGGGATGGTGAATTCTGCGGCAAGCCTGGCAATCAACGCCTGGTCGAAGAAGGGTGGAAAGGTTGTTTCGCTGGGACGGAAGACGTAGGTCAGGGTGACACTTGCCGCATTCGCATGAAGGCGTTGTTCGGCTATTCGGTACGTCACGCCT
>CAYTAE010000002.1:5237-25891 GCA_964435655.1 uncultured Rhodospirillaceae bacterium | reverse complement strand
CGCCTTTGGGTCCACCTGCGCAAGAACAAGCTTTGCCAGCGCGTGGGTATCGCCAGCGGCGCTGTGAACCTTCTCAAAACCCAAATCGCACGCCGCCGCCGCCGTCCTGTCCCCAACCACATAAGCCGGAAGGCGGCGTTCTGTCGTCGCATCGGCCAAGGCGCGCACACCATTGGCACTGGTCAGGAGAAACGCCTGCACGTTTTCAAGGGCAAGGGCCACATCGCCATAGGGATGGATGGCAAGCATCGGCTCGATCACACATGCCCTGCCGCGTGCCTGAAGACGGGCGGCAAGGGCTTCCGAATCCTGTCTTGGGCGCGTTAAGAGCACATATTTTTTTTGCATTTTTAGCTAACCAAGCTTGGCAAAAAACTCCGGGCCGGCGCGGTCGCGAAGTTCCTGGCCGGCGTCGCGGCCCATTTTTTCAGCGTCCGTGATCGCCCCTCGGCGTTCCACATCAAAACAACAAGAGCCATCGGGCAAGGCAATCATGGCGCGAAGAAACAGCGTCGCTTCGTCCTGGAATTCTGCCAAGGCCGCAATCGGCGTTTGGCAGGACCCATCGAGAACGGCAAGGGCGGCGCGTTCAGCAGCCACGCAAACACCCGTCCCGGCATCGAAAATCGGATCGAGAATTTCGCGCAACCCACCATCTTCCGCTCGGCATTCAATACCAATTGCCCCTTGGGCCACGGCCGGTAAAAATGCCTCGGTTGCCAGACAATCCGTCACACGATCTTCAAGGCCAAGGCGCTTTAACCCGGCCACGGCAAGCAACATGGCATCCGCCTCACCTTCCTCCAATTTGCGGAGCCGGGTGCCCACATTGCCCCGCATGGGAACCACCCGAAGGTCGGGCCGCAGGCGCAAGGCCTGTGCCTGACGGCGAAGCGACGAAGTTGCCAAGGTTGCGCCCTGCGGCAAAGCTTCAAAGGTCGAATAGTGGGAGGAAAGAAAGGCATCCCGTGGGTCTTCCCGTGGCAAGCAGCCCACAATGGCCAGCCCGTCGGGACACCATGTCGGAACGTCCTTCATGGAATGAACGGCAAGATCGATTTTGTCTGCCAGCAGGGCTTCTTCGATCTCTTTTGTAAAAAGTCCTTTGCCACCCACTTCGGCAAGGGGACGATCGAGAATTCGGTCGCCCGTCGTCTGAATGATCCGAATTTCGATCGCCTGAGGTGCGGCAAGCGCGCCATCGGCTGCAATCAGCCGCTTGCGCAGTTCTGCCGCCTGGGCGCGTGCAAGCGCGCTGCCGCGTGTGCCGATACGAATGGGGCCCCTGAACATCCCTTGTGTGTAGTGCTTGCCGAGCCGCAAGGTAAAGTGGTTATTACGGATAGGGTGGCTGGCTTCCCTTAAAAACCACCATGAAGCCACGCCCGCCCGGAATGGAGTGGGAATGCGTATCCTTGGGTTAGAGAGCAGTTGCGACGAAACCGCCGCCGCAATCGTCGACGACAAACGCCAGATTCTGGCGGAGTCTCTCCACTCGCAAATCGCAGACCACCAGCCTTATGGCGGCATCGTCCCGGAAATTGCGGCGCGCGCCCATCTTGATTATATGGACAACCTTGTCGCCGATGTGATGGCGAAAGCGAAACTCGATTTTTGCGATCTTGACGGCATTGCCGCAACGGGCGGCCCCGGCCTTGTCGGCGGGCTTCTCGTCGGTGTGATGACGGCAAAAGCCATCGCCGCCGTTCACGATCTTCCCTTTCTAGCGATCAACCATCTTGAAGGCCATGCGCTTTCCCTGCGTTTAACCGAGGCGGTCGATTTTCCATATCTGCTGCTTCTTGTTTCCGGCGGCCATTCGCAATTTGTCATTGTTGAAGGGGTTGGGCGTTATGTCCAGCTGGGCACAACCATCGACGATGCGGTGGGTGAAGCCTTCGACAAGACGGCAAAACTTCTAGGCCTTCCCTATCCGGGCGGCCCACAAATTGAAAAGGCGGCGAAAGAGGGCGATGCAAAACGCTTTTCCCTGCCCAGACCGATGGCCGGTCGAGAGGGGTGCGATCTTTCCCTTTCCGGTCTAAAAACGGCGGTTCGTCAGACCGTCTCACGGCTTGGCGAAAACGCAAAAAAAGCGGAAACCATTAATGACATTGCCGCCGCCTTTCAGGCCGCCATCGGCGACGTGTTGGCGGATCGCGCGCGCAATGCCATCCACCTCTTCCAGGCACGTCACCCGGGCGAGAGCGCCTTCGTTATCGCCGGCGGGGTTGCCGCAAACACTTATCTAAAAACCCGGCTTTGCGAAACGGTCGTCACAATGGGTGTGAAGCTGCACGTGCCGCCGCCGCAGCTTTGCACAGACAATGGCGTCATGATCGCATGGGCCGGTGTCGAACGGTTGCAATTGGGCTGGACGGATCGCTTTGACTTCACGCCAAAACCCCGTTGGCCGCTGGACCCCGATGCCGCCACCCGCCATAACGGAAAAGGCCACGCATGATGCTGGCGATGTCCCCGGAAGACCCGGATGCCATTTGTGCTAGGCTGACGCCATGACACGAATTGGAGTCATTGGAGCCGGTGCCTGGGGGACAGCGCTTGCGCTTGCCGTCCGGCGGGCCGGCAACGAGACGGTGCTCTATGCCCGTGAGCCTTCAACCGTTGCCGTCATCCAGGACACCCACGAAAATTCCGTTTTTCTGCCAGGGGTCCCGATCCATTCCGAAATCCATGCGACGGGCGATCTTGGCCGGGCCGCAAAAGCCGGCATCGTTCTGCTGGCAGCCCCAGCGCAACATCTGCGTACGACCTGCCAGGCGCTTGCCCCCCACATAAAGCCAGCAACGCCACTCCTCATCTGTGCGAAAGGGATCGAGGAAAAGAGCGGCGCCCTGATGAGCGAAATCCTTGCTGAAACCCTGCCGGACATGCCGTGCGCCGTCTTGTCCGGGCCAACCTTTGCGGCAGAAGTCGCACGCGGCCTGCCAACGGCGGTAACGCTCGCTTGTGAAGACCCAAAGATCGGCCAGAAATTGCAACAGGCCATCGGCAGCCCTCGCTTTCGCCCCTATTTTTCGACAGACGTTGTCGGCGCCCAAATCGGCGGCGCCGTCAAAAATGTGCTGGCGATTGCCTGCGGCATTGTCGAGGGGCGTGGCTTTGGCGACAACGCCCGGGCCGCCTTAATCACACGAGGGCTTGTGGAAATCGCATGCCTTGGCGTTGCACTCGGCGGTCATGCAAAAACGTTCATGGGGCTTTCCGGCTTGGGCGATCTTAGCCTCACCTGCAGCAGCCGCCAGTCACGCAACCTTTCCCTTGGCATTGCCCTGGGGGAAGGCACACCTCTTAAACAAATCCTGGCCGGGCGAAAAGCCGTAACCGAAGGGGTCTTTACGGCGCGCGCCATTCCCGATCTGGCCGCACGGCTTGGGATCGACATGCCGATCGCAATGGCGGTTCGCGACGTGCTTCACCATGGCGCGGACATTGACCAGACAATCGAAGACCTTCTTTCCCGCCCCCCCGGGGAAGAACTACCAAGCGACATGAGTTTTGCGTAACGCCCATTCAGCATCAGAAAGAAAGACACAATCCAACGATGAAATACTGGCTTCTTAAATCGGAACCTGGGGCCTGGTCATGGGACGACCAGGTAAAAGTTGGCGTTGAGCCTTGGGATGGCGTTCGCAATTATCAAGCGAGCAACAACCTAAAAGCGATGCGAAAAGGCGACCGCGCCTTTTTCTATCACTCCGTAAAAGAAAAACGGATTGTCGGCATTGTTGAAATCGTCAAAGAATATTATCCGGACCCGACGGATGCCTCCGGGCGGTTTGGCATGGTCGACGTCAAGGCCATCAAGCCTGTGAAACGTCCGGTGCTTCTGGCCGAAATTAAAGAAGACCCAAAGCTTTCCCACCTTGCACTTATTCGCCAGTCGCGGCTTTCCGTCATGCCCATCGATGCCGCCGCATGGAAATGGCTTTGCACACTTGCCAACACCCCGGCATGAAACCGCCACCTTGCGAAAAACCCGATCCGTTTCTTTGCCGCGTTGATGCCATTCCAGATGGAGAAGCGAGGGGGTTTCCCCTGCCAGGCGAACACCACCCGCGTGCGGTCCTCATCGTCCGGCAAGGGCATGAAATATACGGCTATCGGAACCGTTGCCCCCACCAGGGCACCCCCCTCGACTGGACACCGGACCGCTTCTTCAATCTTGAAAAAACGCATTTGCAATGCGCGACCCATGGTGCCCAATTCCAGATTGAGGACGGCCATTGCGTCGCCGGCCCATGCCTGGACAAAACGCTGGAGCGCGTTCCGCTTCGCATCAAAGATGAAAAAATCCATCTTGATATTGCGCACGAAACCCAGAAACCGTAGCCGCCCTTGCCTTGACCTCACGATCCCCTAGACTAACTGGCAACGCGCATCCGAAAGCAGGGAAGGAAGCCGTCCACATGTCCGAACATCTTGTCATTCCAGTACCCGATGCCCTGGCGAAATCTGCATGGGTGGACGCAAAGGGCTATCAGGAAATGTATCGCCGCTCCGTTGGGGATCCGGAAAAATTCTGGGGCGAGCAAGGCAAACGCCTCGACTGGATGACACCCTACACACATGTAAAAGATGCGTCTTTCGATGGCGACATTCACGTTCGCTGGTTTTATGACGGCACGCTGAACGTCTGTGCAAACTGTAT
Source organism: uncultured Rhodospirillaceae bacterium (assembly GCA_964435655.1). Lineage (GTDB taxonomy): Bacteria > Pseudomonadota > Alphaproteobacteria. Next base: position 21,219 of record CAYTAE010000002.1, on the reverse strand, counting down.
CGACCGCCATTTGTCAAAACGCGCGGATCAAATCGCCATCATCTGGGAGGGTGATGATCCGAAAGACGACATGAAAATCACCTATCGCGAACTTCACGAACGAGTCTCGCGTTTTGCCAACGCCTTAAAGGACCGTGGCGTGACGAAAGGCGACCGGGTAACCATCTACATGCCGATGATCCCGGAAGCCGCTTATGCCATGTTGGCCTGCGCCCGGATCGGGGCCGTTCATTCCGTCGTTTTCGGTGGTTTTTCACCAAGCGCACTGCACAGCCGGATCGACGATTGCGACAGCACGGTAGTGATTACGGCAGATGAAGGCATTCGCGGCGGCAAAACCATCCCCCTGAAAGCGAACGCCGATGAAGCCCTTAAAAAAGTCTCAAAGGTCCATACGGTTTTCGTGGTTCGCCGCACAGGCGGCAAGGTGGGCTGGGTCGAAGGCCGCGACGTCCGATACGAAGAGGCGGTAGCGGCGGCCTCACCCGATTGCGCCGCAGAAGAAATGTCGGCGGAAGACCCACTTTTTATTCTCTACACCTCCGGTTCAACCGGGAAACCGAAAGGCGTTTTGCATAGCGGCGGCGGCTACCTTGTCTACACCGCAATGACCCATCAATATGTTTTTGATTATCACGATGGCGATGTTTATTGGTGCACGGCGGATGTCGGCTGGGTAACCGGACACAGTTATATCCTCTATGGTCCGCTTGCGAATGGTGCCACCACCCTGATGTTTGAAGGCGTCCCGAATTATCCGGACAGCTCGCGCTTCTGGCAGGTCGTGGACAAACATCAGGTTAATATTTTTTACACCGCGCCGACGGCAATCCGCGCGCTGATGCATGAGGGCGACGACCCGGTAAAGAAAACAAGCCGAAAATCGCTTCGCCTTCTTGGCACGGTCGGCGAACCGATCAATCCAGAGGTTTGGCTTTGGTATTACCGTGTCGTCGGCGAGGAACGGGCGCCGATTGTCGACACCTGGTGGCAAACGGAAACGGGCGGCATCATGGTCACGCCCCTGCCCGGTGCCATCCCCATGAAACCCGGCTCTGCGAGCGTTCCCTTCTTCGGCGTCAAACTTGAAATTGTTGATGACAAAGGCGTGCCACAGGAAGGTCCCTGCGAGGGTGGTCTCTGCATCGCGGATTCCTGGCCCGGCCAGATGCGGACTCTCTATGGCGACCACGATCGCTTTGTTGCGACCTATTTTTCGACCTATCCGGGCCATTATTTCACTGGCGATGGCTGCCGCCGGGACGAAGATGGTTATTACTGGATCAGCGGACGGATCGATGATGTGATCAATGTTTCCGGCCACCGGATGGGGACAGCCGAAGTCGAAAGCGCGTTGGTCGCCCATCCGAAAGTTTCAGAAGCGGCCGTCGTCGGCTATCCCCACCACATTAAAGGCCAGGCCATCTACGCCTATGTGACCCTGATGGCCCATATCGAACCAAGCGACGCGCTTCGCAAAGAACTTGGCCAATGGGTTCGCAAGGAAATCGGGCCAATCGCCGCGCCGGACCTTATCCAGTGGGCCCCGGGATTGCCAAAAACGCGCTCGGGCAAAATCATGCGGCGAATTCTTCGCAAGATCGCGGCGAACGCCTATGAAGACCTTGGCGACACCTCAACCCTTGCCGACCCAAGCGTCGTCACGGAATTGATTGCCAACCGAATGAACCGTTAGGGCACCAGCCGTGCGCTTTTCACGTCGGTTGCACCGGTCGCACCGGCCTCATCCACCTCACCGTCGCACCAGGACGCGCGGCGGCCTCCCGTATAGGCACGCGCAAAACCAGCCGCCATCAACTCGGCGCTGAGATCCACCCCGGTGGCCATCGTGACACGAGCAAGAACCCGGCCAGCATATTTCCCCAAATGAATATCCGTAAGCCAGATGGGCTCTTCGCCCGCATGGGCTTCCAGAAATCGTAACGCTCCATGGGCAAGGACACGCTCACGCTTGCAACGCGCTTTTAGTTCCGGCGCGTCGATGCCCTTAAGACGGACAAGTGTCTCGACCTGATGGCCCGGCCAGATGCGGACCCGCACGGCGATCGTATCGCCATCAAGAACACGCAGCACTTGCGCCGCCACCGGGCCGGGAAGAATTTCCGCCGCAATTGCTGGAAAGCCCCCAGGCGAGAATCCGCCAAGGCCTGAAACCAGAAGGAACAAAAAAAGGAACCGCCGAAAAGCCGCACCCATTTGCCTTGCCTTTACCTATGCAAATCGCCCTGAATATTCACACGTTATAGTTGTTTTTATGCATGTTTGCGTATGAAAACAACTATAACGCGAGCATGTTCTTACAGGAGCATGCGCGAAAACCAGGAACAAAACAAGAATTTTAGGTTTAAAGTCTTAATAAGGGAATAAAGGCCTAGGCCCTGCCCGCCTAAAAATCCGAGCAGCGACCCTTGCGCTCCCAATCGCCATAGCGGGTCGGCTCTGGGCCTTTCGGCCCGCCGACTTCCTTAATCACGCCATCCTTCGCCTGCTCGGCCGCCGTCTCCTGATCTTTCAGAGACGCTTTTTCCTCTTGGGAGGCGGTGCCGGTCTTGGAAGAACCTGTATCGGGGCTTGCGGTCATGGGAAAGCTCTGAAAAAAATGGCGGCCTGCAATCTAGCATAACCGGTCCTGCCCATGAGCACTTTTCCAAGCCCGCGGCAATGCGCCCTTGAACTTCTTGGTGCCGTGCTTGCACGAAAAACACCCCTCGAAGAGGGCTTTGCGAACCATGACGGCATTGCGGCGCTCGTTGCTCGCGATCGAGCCTTTGCCCGTAACCTTGTCGGCACGACCCTTCGCCATCTTGGTGAAATCAACGCCCTGATCGATCACGCGCTTGAAAAACCATTACCGCGCAAAGCAGCCCCCGTGCAACACCTGTTGCAAATTGGTATCGCACAGCTTTGTTTTCTCGATACACCACCCCACGCCGCCGTCGATCAAAGCGTCGCCCTTCTTCACGCCACGCCACTTGCCTCTTACAAGGGACTGGTCAATGCCGTGCTTCGTCGCCTAACACGCGAGGGAAAGGCCTTGCTCGAGAGCCTCGACGGCCCTCGCCTGAACACCCCGACATGGCTTTGGAAATCCTGGGAGCGCACTTACGGAACGGCAACCTGCCGGGCCATCGCCAGCGCCCATCTTCAAAATGCGCCCCTCGACCTCACCTTCCGCAAGGGGCAGGAAGGCCAGGCCGAAGCCCTTGGCGCGACGCCTCTGCCGACGGGAAGTTTCCGGCTGCACACCCATGGCCGCGTGGACGCGTTGCCCGGCTACGCAGAAGGGCATTGGTGGGTGCAGGATGGCGCGGCCGCAATCCCGGCAAAACTTCTTGGCGATGTGCGTGGCGCAACCGTCCTGGACCTTTGCGCGGCACCCGGCGGCAAGGCGGCCCAACTGGCCGACCGTGGTGCGCATGTTCTTGCCGTGGACCGTTCGCGCGCTCGCCTTGTGCGCGTTCGCGAAAATTTTTCCCGTTTACATTTAAATGTTGAAACGGTCGCAACGGATGCGACCACCTGGCGGCCAAAAAATCCAGCCGCCTTTGTCCTTCTTGACCCGCCCTGTAGCGGAACCGGAACTCTCCGGCGTCACCCCGACATTGCCTGGCAGAAAACGCCCGACGACCTCATGAAATTATGTGCCCTCCAGGCCCGGTTGCTTGAAGCCGCCGCTGCGATGACCGCGCCCGGCGGGCTTCTCGTTTACGCGGTCTGTTCCCTGGAACCGCAAGAGGGCGTGGAACAGATCGACGCGCTGCTGGCAGGAGGGGCCCCGTTCACGCGCGTGCCGATTGCTGCCGAGGACGTTGGGGGCAGGGACGAATTGCTCACGCCCCAGGGCGATGTACGCACCCTCCCCTCACATTTCAAAGCCCTGGGCGGTCTCGACGGGTTCTACGCCGCCCGCCTTCGAAAAGACCACAAAACGCCATAATGCGGTTTGCATTTCCAGCCATTCCAAGCTTGCCGCTGCGCCTTGCGAGCGCCCCTGGAAGCTGTTAGGAAAATGGCATGCAACACCCCACGCGGATTGCCCCATCCATCCTCTCTGCCGATTTCGCAAAATTAGGCGAGGAAGTTCGGGCAATCGACGCGGCAGGTGCCGATTGCATCCACGTCGACATCATGGACGGCCATTTCGTCCCAAATCTTACCATTGGACCGGCGGTTGTGGCGGCATTGCGCCCACATACGAATTTGCCTTTCGATGTCCACCTGATGATTCACCCCGCCGATCCTTACATTGCGGCCTTTGCCGAAGCGGGCGCCGACATCATCACCGTCCACCCCGAATCGGGACCGCATCTCCACCGGACCCTTCAACTGATTAAATCTTTTGGCAAGAAAGCGGGCGTCGCCTTAAACCCAGGCACCCCCATCGCGGCCATGGAACATGTCTTCGAGGAAATTGACCTGGTGCTTACCATGACCGTAAACCCAGGGTTCGGCGGCCAGGCATTCCTTCGCTCGCAATTGAAAAAAATCCGTGATCTTCGGGAAAAAATCGATGCCATTGGCCGCGACATTGCCCTTGAAGTCGATGGTGGTATCAACATCGAAACCGCAGCCGAAGCCATTGCAGCGGGCGCCGATCTTCTCGTGGCCGGAACCGCCACCTTTGAAGGTGGGCCCGACCGTTACGCCACAAACATTCAGCGTCTGCGGAATGGGTCCGATGTCGCCTCTAGACGGATTTGAAGAAAACACCATCGAGCGGACGGCACGCTATACGCATACGGGCTCGGGAAAGCCGATTTTCAACGGCACATTTTATTGTTTCTTCCAGAGAATTCTGGGCAGCCTTGACCGCTTTCTTTACGGAAACCCCCTCTATTTTATTTTTCTGACGGGTCGAACACCGCGGCGGTTAAATGGAATTCCGCCAGACCCATGGCCAGGCGACCGGGAACGCGGTGAAGCCATCCTGCAAAACACCTTCCCCTTCCTGGGCACCACGATCCGGGCCAAGACCAATCTCTGGGACAGGGACGATGTGGACACGCGCTGGTTGGCTGAACTTCATGGCTTTGCTTGGCTTCGCGACCTGCGCACGATCGGCACCGACACGGCACGCCGCAGGGCACGCGACCTCGTCCTCGACTGGATTGCACACAACCGTTCCTGGCATCCAACCAGCTGGCGGGCAGACGTGCTTGGCACACGCCTAGCCGCCTGGGCAGGCCATGGCGATTTTCTCTGCGCCGGGGCACCTGACAGTTTTCGTGCAATTTTTCTGGCTTCCTTCGCACGCCAGGCGCGACATCTCCGCCGCATCGCCTCTGGGCACCTGCAAGGTCCCTCTCTATTCGCCGTTGCAAAAGGATTGATCTACGCCGGAGCGGTTTCGACAAAACATGAATTTGTCCTTCAAGCCGGCCTACAACTGCTTGAAAAAGAGCTGCCCAGACAGCTCTATCCAGATGGCGGTCACATTCTTCGAAGTCCGGGCGTCCAGTTTGCGGTCCTTCGCGACCTTGCGGAAATCCGCGCCCTTCTCATGGCGACCCACCGCGAGGTACCGGACGTCCTGCAATCGGCGACGGACCGCATGGGCGTTCTGCTGCGTTTCTTTCGCCATGGCGATGGCGGGCTCGCGCTGTTCAACGGCACCTGCGAAAGCGAAAGCTGGTTGATCGACATGGTATTGGGGCGCGCCGACGCCCAGGGAAGCCCTCCGGAAAGCACGTCTTATTCCGGGTTCGAACGCCTGGTTGCCGGACGCACGCTTCTTCTCTTTGATGCCGGCGTGCCAGAACCGGCCCCGCCCGGCACCCAGCAAACCCATGCCGGCACCCTTTCTTTCGAGATGAGCTGTGGCAAGGAGCGCCTCATCGTAAATGGCGGTGCTTATGTTGGAAACAACGATGCCTGGCGGGGGCCCATCCGTTCAACTGCCGCCCATTCGACCGTAACGATCGACGATAAAAATTCGTCCGAGATACTCGCCGATGGCAGAATCAGACGGCGGCCCCATCGCGTAACCTGTTGCCGGGATGAAAAAGATGGCAACATCTGGGTCGAGGCAAGCCATGATGGCTACCACGCGCTCTTTGGCCGCACACATTGTCGGCGGCTTTATCTCTCGGCGAATGGAGAGGATTTGCGCGGCGAAGATTGTCTGGAAGGACAAAAGGGATCAAAATTTGACATCCGCTTTCTCTTGCACCCAAATGTTTCCACTTCACTGGCGCGGGATGGCATTACCGTTCTCCTGCGCCTCCCTAAAGGTGGTGGTTGGAAATTTCAGGCGGTTGGCGGCGTGATAAGTCTCGAAAAAAACGTTTACCTTGGCGACCCGCGTGACATGCATCATAGCGAGCAGATTGTCGTAAGCGCCCCCCTGGAAGGCACCGCCGTCCGAGTGAAGTGGACTCTCAAGCGCATTCCTGCGCGCGCGACCTGATGCGAGACCGCCCCTTGCCATCAAACAACACAACCCTGAAAAAACTTGGCGCACACACGCGGTCATGGATGGCAACGGCCCGCGTGATTTCGAGGAATCTTCGCCAATATAAATTCGAACCTGAAGTCGCCTTTTTAAAGGACATGATACAATCGGAGGATGTTTGCCTCCATGTCGGTGCCAGCGATGGCAGACACAGCCTGATCATGGCCCGCCTAGCAGAACGCGGGCATGTCTACTGCTTCGAGCCCTCAAGCTACAGCTTTGAAATTTTAAGGCGCGTGCTCACCTTTCATCGGCTTGAAAATGTAAGTTGCTTTCATGTTGCCGTCATGGATTGCCCGGGCGAGGTCAAACTCGTCGTACCGGTGAAGACAAGTGGCCGGCTTGGCCATTCCTTTGGCCATGTGACCGAAGACGGGAACGACGAAGGCACCGCATCCTTTCCCGGCGTCCAAGCAAAAGACATGATGACGGAATCCATGCAAGCAATCACCCTCGACGCCTTTTGCGAACGCAATGGTATCGGAAAAGTCGATTTTCTACGATGTGACGTAGAGGGCGCGGAATACAAGGTGCTGAACGGAAGCAAACAAATCATCGATCGTGACCTTCCAAACGCCCTCATAGAAATTCATCCCCATGCCCTTGAAAAAAATTTCAACACATCGAAGGAAGAGGTTTTTGATTTTTTCCTGTCACGCGGTTATGAGGCCTATTGCCTGAAAGACGGAAAGCCGCAACGCGTCGACGCCGTCATAGACGAGCCGTGGCGTGATTATTTCTTCCTTCACCCTTCCCGAGGGGCGCGGTTTTCATGAAGTTGCGGGATCTGCACAACGGACATCTGTTGGCAATTTCGGCCTTTTTGCTTCCAACCCTTGCGGTCTATCTATCCGGGTTCTTGACGCCGCTGCTGATTTTGATGGCCTTGGCAATTCTCGCTCTTTCGTTCCGTCCGAACACCAAACGCTTGAAAATTTCATGGATTGGCGCCGCTTTTTTCGGCGCGCTCGCCCTCTGGGGAGGCTGCAGCACCCTTTGGTCCGTCGCGCCGGAAAGAAGCATCAGCCAAGCCTTCGACCTTATCAGTTTAGGCGCCTGCGGGCTGGTGCTGCTGGCCGGGGCACGCAATCTAAAACCCCATGAACGTCGCCTCCTTGGCCCCGCCCTGCTGGCCGGCCTTGGGATTGCCTCCCTGTTTATCACCGTCGAGGTCCTGACAGAGATCGCCACCTATCACCTATACAGCGCATCCTGGGGGAAGGGCGGACCAATCAACACGATTTTCAACCGCTGGACCACGGTGTTTGCGCTCCTTGTCTGGCCAGTCTTGTTATGTAGCAATCCAAAATATAGGTTCTGGCTTGCGGCAGCGGTCTTCGCCTTATCCTTTATGGTTCTCGCGCAGCTTGAAAATTCTGCGTCGCTGCTTGCCTTTGTTCTTGGCGCGCTTGTCTTTCTTCCATCCCTGCGTTTTCCAAAACGGATCGCAATCACGCTCATTTGCCTTACCATGGCGGGGACGGCCCTGGCACCGTGGCTTCCACCACTGCTGCCCGATCCCAAGGAAATCTGGACAGCAATGCCCAAACTGCCAACGTCAGTCATCCATCGGGTATATGTCTGGCATTTCGTTGCTGAGCGCGTTGAGGAAAGACCCATTCTTGGATGGGGCCTAGACACATCGCGAAACATCCCCGGTCGCACGCGGCTTGTCCCGAACGTCGGTGAAGGCGGCGATGTTCTGCCTCTGCACCCGCATAACGCCGCCATGCAATGGTGGCTGGAAACCGGATTGGTTGGCGCTGTTATCTGCGGCCTCTTCATGGTCTGGCTATTTGTTATGATCTTGCGACGACGAATGACGCGCTATTCAAGTGCTGTTTTCAATGGTGCCATGGCTACAGGCATTGCCGCCGCCTCCCTCAGCTACGGCATCTGGCAGGCATGGTGGATTACGACGCTTTTCTTTGTCGCCGCCATTCTTCTGGGCATTGCCGGGGAAAGGGATGCCATTCCCTCGCCAAAACCGGCGTCCTAGGGAAAGCCAAGCCTTCCTCATCACCGAACTTGCTTTTGCAGAATGCCCGGCGGGCAAGCTATAACCCGTAGCATGGAATGGATTTTGTACCTCCTGGCAGGAGGCGCGGCCCTGCTTGCCTCCTGGGCCAGCACGGGCCTTGCCCACCGGCTTCTGCGCCGTCATGCCATTCTCGATCACCCGAACCCGCGCAGCAGTCATGCCTTGCCCACCCCGCGCGGCGGCGGCATTGGCGTCATGCTGACCCTGCTGCCAATTTGGGGAATCCTTTTCACCTTTTTTCCATCCGATCCCGGTGGAACCTTTGAAAGATGGGTTCTGCTTGGCGCTGCCGGCTTTTTGGCGGTGATTTCCTGGATCGATGATCTTCGCGGGCTGCCCCCCCTTTCCCGCTTGCTGTGTCAGGCCGTCGCCGTTGCCGCCGTCCTTTTTAGCTTGCCGAGTAACGCCGAAACCTTTCAGGGAATCCTGCCGCCGCTTCTCGACCGGATTGTCACTGGGCTTCTATGGGTCTGGTTTTTAAATCTTTTTAATTTTATGGATGGCATCGATGGCATCACCGGTGTGGAAACCGCAAGCTTGGGCTTCGGGGTGACACTGATGGCCTTGCTTGGTGGCTTGTCGCCAGATCTTTGTTATCTCGGGATTACCATTGCCGCGGTGGCACTTGGTTTCCTAGTGTGGAATTGGCCTCCAGCAAAAATTTTTCTCGGCGATGTCGGCAGCATCCCGCTTGGTTTCCTGCTCGGTTGGCTGCTACTTTCTCTGGCCACCGCCGGCCACTGGGCCGCCGCCCTGATCCTGCCGCTCTACTATCTCGCGGACGCAACCCTGACCCTGATCCGCCGCCTGTTCTCAGGCAAACGCATCTGGGAAGCCCATGCCAGCCATTTTTACCAATTGGCAAGCCGCCGAGGGCTTGGCCATGTTGGCGTTGTGCGGATTATCCTGGCAACAAATGTCGGACTGCTGGGGCTTGCCGTTCTGGCTTCCACCGGCCGCCCGTGGCTTTCCCTCATTGTCGCCATTCTACTGGTCACAATGGTGCTTGGAATCCTCCAGAATCCATTTCGGGAAAAAGACTGATGCGCGTTTTGGTAACCGGCGCCAACGGAATGATCGGGCATGTGCTTTGCCCGGCTCTCGCCCTGGACGGGCATCAAATTGTTGCGGCCATGCGCAATCTACAATCCCTTGGCCCGGCGGTCTCAGTTCAAAAAATCATGGACATTGGCCCGGAAACGTCCTGGACAGCCTTGTTAAAGGGAGTCGATGCGGTCGTGCATCTCGCAGCACGCGTTCATGTGCTGCGCGACCCCGCGCCAGACCCATTGGCCGCTTACCGAAGGGTAAACGTCGAAGGCACAAAACGCCTGGCCGAACAGGCCATTGCCGCCGGCGTCCGGCGCTTTATTTTCCTGAGTAGCATCAAGGTCCATGGGAAAGGCCCACAACCATACCGGGAACAGGACGTTCCTTTTCCAGGGGATTTTTACGGTGTTTCAAAATTAGAAGCGGAAGAAACCCTTCGCGAAGTCACACGCAATACAGATATCGAACTTGTCATCCTTCGCTCACCTCTGGTTTACGGCCCCGGCGTGAAAGGAAATTTTCGTCAACTGCTTCGTCTCTGTGAGTTGGGCCTACCCCTTCCATTCGGGAATATTTTCAACCGCCGCAGCTTGATCGGCACCGACAATCTTGCAAGCGCCATATGCCGGTGCCTTACCCACCCGAAAGCGCCAGGAGAAACCTTCCTGGTTAGCGATGGCGAAGATGTCTCAACACCCGATCTAGCCAGGTCAATCGCCAGAAAAATGCAAAAGCGAATCTACATGGCACCGGTATCCCCGGCACTGCTGGAGACCATGCTTTGGCTAATCGGAAAAAGCGGCACGGCGCGCCGCCTGCTAGGCTCCCTTACCTTAGATAGCAGCCATATTTACAATATCCTTGACTGGTGCCCCCCGCATTCCCTGGACGACGGCCTGCAAAAAACCGTCACTTGGTATCAAAACCAAAGAAAATCCGAATAAAAGGCAATGGCCTGGGCACAATGCCGCACCCACCATTATGCTTTCCCTAGCCATATGTCATAGATTGAGAAACATGGCTGAATTTTTCCGACGTATTGGACATCCCTGGATCGCCTTCACCCATGACACCGTCATGGCGGCGGCATCGTTTCTGATTTCGCTCTATCTGCGGCTCGGCGACAGCTTGTTTAGCTACGCACGGGAATTTCTGCTTGAGGGAATGGCGATCTTCACAGCCGTGTCCGCAGGCGTGTTTCTATCAATGCGGCTTTACCGCGGAATCTGGCGTTATGCGTCCCTTGACGATCTCGTAGCAATTACGCGTGCCGTCACGCTTGTGATTTTGATTTTCACGCCGCTCATGTTCATGTTGACACGCCTTGATGCCTTGCCGAGGTCGATTCTTTTAATCAACTGGTTCGTGCTCATGGCCCTTCTTGGAGGGCCCCGCTTTCTCTACCGTCTGACCAAGGATCGGCGTTTCGACCATTTACTGGAACGAGATGGCTACCATCGCGTGCCCGTTCTTCTTGTCGGGACCGGAGAGGGAACGGAAATGTTTATCCGCGCGACGGACCATGAAGCAGGCGCCGCCTATCGCGTCATCGGCATTATCGACGAGAAAGGAACCCGGGTTGGGCGAAACATTCGCGGCGTCCCCATTCTAGGCACGCCGGAAAACTTGCCTGATATTGTTGAACGGCTCACACGCCGGGGGGAACAACCTCAGCGCATGATCCTTACACGACAAAGCTTTGATGGCGCGAAAATCGGAGAGCTTCTCAACATCGCCGATGGTCTTGGCATGTCCCTTTCGAGACTTCCAAAACTTACGGATTTTCAACAGAGCGACGCCAAAAGCCTTGATATCCGCCCCATCGCAATCGACGATTTGCTGGGCCGTCCGCAAACTGTTCTGGATCAGGACGCCATGCGCAAGATGATCGCCGACCGGCGCATCCTGATTACCGGTGCCGGTGGCACCATCGGTTCCGAGCTTGTCCGTCAGATTTCCGATTACGCGCCGGCGCATTTAATTCTGTTGGATAGTTGTGAGTTCAACCTCTACCAGATTGACGGACAGCTTGCGGAGCGCCATGGCAAGATTTCACGAAGCGCGCGCCTGGGCGACGTGCGCGACTCCAGCCGCCTGGCGAGCATTTTTGCCCGCGAAACCCCGGACATTGTTTTTCACGCGGCGGCCCTGAAACACGTTCCCATGGTGGAACAAAATCCTGTTGAAGGCGTGCTGACGAACGTCATCGGTACCCGCAACGTTGCCGATGCTTGCCAAAAGGCAGGGGTGGCCGCGATGGTCATGATTTCCACCGACAAGGCGGTAAACCCAACAAATGTCATGGGTGCAACGAAGCGGCTGGCAGAAAGTTACTGTCAGTCCCTTGATCTTGCCGCTGCAAATCGTGGCGATGGCACGCGCTTTGTGACCGTTCGTTTTGGCAACGTGCTGGGCTCCACCGGTTCCGTGGTTCCCCTCTTTCAGGACCAGCTGCGCCGGGGAGGCCCGCTAACCGTTACCCACCCTGAAATAAGCCGTTATTTCATGACCGTCCGGGAGGCGGTTGCATTGGTATTGCAGGCATCCGTTCTTGGCGCAGAGGGCGAAAAATATGGCGGTATTTTTGTCCTCGATATGGGGAAACCAATTTTTATCCTGGATCTGGCCAAACAGATGATTCGCTTGGCCGGCCTGCAGCCTATGCAGGATATTGCCATCGAATTTACCGGCCTGCGACCGGGTGAGAAACTGCATGAAGAACTCTTCCACGCCTCGGAAAAGTTGGTGGAAACGCCCTGCAAAGGCATCCTGCTTGCCACGCCGCGCACGGCAGACCACGACGTTCTTGCCCGGAGCTTCAACGAACTGGCCGGGCTCTGCCAGGCGCGCAAATCAGACAACGTAAAGACGTTCCTCAACAAGCTCGTCCCAGAGTTCGAAGGACAAAAGCCATTGCCGGAACCGGCCTTAAACGCCCTCACGCGCGACGAGACATCCTGAGCGGTTGCCGCCAGAAAGCCGGTAAGGCACACTCGCCTCCCATAGCCATCCAAGCCCACGCACCGGAGTAAAATGCGCCATGCCTGATCCTCGCCTTATCCCCATCCGCCGGGCACTGATTTCCGTTTCTGACAAGGCCGGGCTGGAAGAATTCGGCCGTTTTCTTAGCAATTTTGGCATTGAAATTCTTTCCACCGGTGGCTCCGCGAAGAAATTACAGGCGGCGGGCATTCCAGTTACCGAAGTTTCGGATCACACCGGGTTTCCGGAAATTCTCGATGGCCGGGTGAAGACCCTGCATCCGCTTGTCCATGGCGGCCTTCTTGGGCGCCGCGACGATCCTGCTCACATCGCCGCGATGGAAAAACATGGCATCGCACCAATCGACCTTTTGGTCGTCAATCTCTACCCGTTTGAGGAGACGATCGCGAAGGATGCAGCCTTTGATGACTGCATCGAAAACATCGACATCGGCGGCCCGGCGCTGCTTCGTGCAGCATCGAAAAATCATGCCTTTGTCACCGTCATCACCGACGCGACAGACTATGAAGCAGTCATGACGGAAATGACGGAAACAAAAGGCGCCACAACGCTGGCGCTACGCCGTCGCCTCGCAGCGACCGCCTATCAGCGGACTGCCGCTTATGATTCCGCCATCGGCAACTGGTTCAGCAACGTGCTTTCCGAAAATTTCCCCAAACGGGTTACGTTTTCGGGCGAGCGACGCCAGACGCTCCGTTATGGCGAAAACCCGCATCAGCAAGCCGCTTTTTATACCAATGGCGCCCCACGACCCGGCGTCGCAACGGCAAAACAGATTCAAGGCAAAGAACTCAGCTATAACAATCTGAACGACACGGACGCCGCCTTCGAGCTTGCCGCCGAATTCAACGCCCCCGCCATCGCCATCATCAAACACGCAAACCCCTGTGGCGTTGCCACGGCCAAGACTCTTAAAACGGCCTGGGACCTAGCGCTGCGCTGCGATCCCGTGAGCGCCTTTGGCGGCATCATTGCCACCAACCGCACCCTGGATGCGGCTACGGCCGAAGAAATCGCAAAACTCTTCATGGAAGTTGTCATCGCACCAGACATGGACGAAGAAGCCCGAGAAATTCTAAAGGCAAAGAAAAATCTGCGCGTTCTTCTCACCATGGACATGCCGGACCCAACCGAAGCGGGCTTCACATTTCGCGACCTTGCAAACGGCTTTCTACTTCAAAGCCGCGATAATGGGCAAATTGACGAGAAGGACATCACGGTGGTGACAAAACGCCAACCGACGGAACAGGAACTTGCCGACCTTCTTTTCGCTTTTACAATCACCAAGCATGTCAAATCCAATGCCATTGTCTATACGAAGGATCTGGCGACCGTCGGCATTGGTGCCGGCCAGATGAGCCGCATCGATTCGTCACGCATCGCCGCCCACAAGGCGTCTGAGGCGGCACGAATGGCCGGACTGAAGGAAAGTCTGGCAAAAGGCTCCGTGGTGGCATCTGACGCCTTTTTCCCCTTTGCGGACGGCCTGCTAGCAGCAGCCGAAGCAGGCGCCACCGCCGTCATACAGCCTGGAGGTTCCATCCGCGATGAAGAAGTGATTGCGGCTGCCGACGAACAGGGGCTGGCCATGGTGTTGACGGGCATGCGCCACTTCCGCCACTAAGCGCAGCTGCGCAGCGTCGACGCGGGCGGGCTTATGCCTGGATAAGAGAACGCATCTGGCGATTGGCCACCGTTAACATCGCAAGGTCAAAACTATGCAACGCACTTGCCGAATGAATTTCGTTTAACATCTGGCGCGTTCGTTCGACGGCGATCTTGTTGGCCGTAACCCAGGAATCGAGAATGCCCTCAAGGCGCGCCGTGCCCTTTGCCGCCCGAACAATCCGACATGTAAGCGCGGCCTGTTGCCCAGAGAGATCATCCAAAATCGCCTCAATCGCCGTCTTTTGCCAATGACTTTCCGGCAGAATCTGTCGTCCTTCGACCCGCAGCCAATCAAGACCGAAAACAACGCCAACCTTGAAGTAAAGCGTGCCAATTTCCTCTACGCCGTGACTGGAACCCTGCGCCGACGCCACCACATCAAAGGCCGGCGCCAGGTAATCCATGCTAGCCACCGCCGCTGCCAGCTGCCTGGGAACCCCCGCTGAAACATAGCCCGCCTCGCGTTTCTTGACCTCGTCACGCTGTGCCGCCGGCAAAATATTTCCAAGCGACGACGTAAACTCGCTAACACCAGCGCTAAATTTTTTGAGGTGTGTTGCGACTGCCAAGGACCTGTCGCCATTTCGTAGAAACCAAAACGTCGCCTGCTCAACCAGCCGACCAATATCACCAAACATTTCCGTCTGCGTGCACACGGCAACTTTGTTATCAAGTTTTTCAATCCCTTCCCACAAATCGGAAAGACCAAAGGCTTCGCGCACAACCAGATAAGCATGTGCAATGTTTTCCAGCGGCATGCCAGTGTTTTCAGCCAGATGCGAAACCATGGCGCCACCCATACGGCTTATGAGGCCATTTGCAACCTGGGTGGCGATAATCTCGCGGCGCAACCGATGGCTTGAAATCCGCCGCGCAAAATCAGCGCGAAGCGGCGCCGGGAAATAGCTGGTGAGGTCGGCGGCAAGAAAGGGATCGTCTGGTACGTCCGACTCAAGAAGCGCGCTATACAGCCAGTTCGTCGCATAGGAAATAAGAACGGCAATTTCAGGACGTGTCAGCCCCTGCTGCGCCATAAGCCGTTCTTCAATAACGGCGTCGCTTGGCAGGAATTCGATCTCACGATCCAGCAGGCCTTTGCCCTCCAACGTTCGAATCAACGCCGCCTGACCATCAAGAAAGTCTGATGCGCGCGAGGCAACATAGGTGATGGCTTGCGTATGCAAATAGTTGTCCCGAAGCACCAGGCTTGAAACTTCCTTCGTCATTCGCGCCAAAAGAACATTTCGCTTTTGTTCCGTCAGCTTCCCAGATGCCACCACCTCGTTTAGAAGAATTTTGATGTTTACTTCGTGGTCGGAGCAATTCACGCCGGCGGAATTGTCAACCGAATCCGCATTGAGGCGCCCGCCCCCAAGGGCATATTCAACCCGCCCGCGTTGCGTGATACCAAGATTTGCGCCTTCGCCAAAAACCTTGCAACGCAGTTCCGTGGCATCCACACGAAGCGCGTCATTCGCTCGGTCTCCGGCATCAAGGCTGCTTTCACTGGCTGCCTTTACATAGGTGCCGATACCACCGAGCCAAAGCAAATCGACCTCTGCACGCAAAAGATGGCGCATAAGATCGTTCGGCGTAATGCTTGCCGATTGAATGGCAAACCGTTTCTGAATTTCCGGGGAAAGCTTGATCGATTTTGCTGCGCGATCAAAGATTCCGCCCCCCTTCGAAATCAGTTTCTTGTTGTAATCCGTCCAGCTGGAACGCGGCAGCTTGAAAAGCCGCTGACG
>CAYTAE010000002.1:0-5227 GCA_964435655.1 uncultured Rhodospirillaceae bacterium | reverse complement strand
ATAAAGATGTGTTGATGGTT
Organism: uncultured Rhodospirillaceae bacterium; assembly: GCA_964435655.1. Lineage (GTDB taxonomy): Bacteria > Pseudomonadota > Alphaproteobacteria. Next base: position 5,207 of record CAYTAE010000002.1, on the reverse strand, counting down.
AAACGCGGCGAGAAGGCAAATGTGCCGGGAAAGCAGCATGCCATTGCCGAACACATCGCCGGACATGTCGCCCACACCCAAAACGGTAAAATCCGTTTTTTGAATATCGACACCAATTTCCCGGAAGTGACGCTTGACGGATTCCCACGCGCCGCGCGCGGTAATGCCCATTTTCTTATGGTCATATCCTTGGGATCCACCTGACGCGAAACCATCCCCAAGCCAGAAACCATAATCTTGCGAAAGGGCGTTCGCGATATCTGAAAACGTGGCCGTTCCCTTGTCGGCGGCGACCACAAGATAGGGGTCGGCCTCATCCTTGCAGATCGTATCCAGCGGCTGGACGGCCTGGTCACCATCAAGATTGTCTGTAAGATCCAGCATGCCGCGAATAAGCATTTGATAACAGGCAACGACTTCGGCCATCAACGCCTCGCGCCCACCCTCCGTCGGCGGGCGCTTGATCACAAAGCCGCCCTTTGCGCCAACTGGCACAATCACCGCGTTCTTCACCATCTGGGCTTTCATCAGGCCCAAAATCTCGGTTCGAAAATCCTCACGCCGATCCGACCAGCGAATGCCACCACGGGCGATGCGCCCTCCCCGCAGGTGAACGCCCTCCATACGTGGCGAATAGACGAAAATTTCAAACATGGGTCGCGGCAGCGGCAGACCATCGATAAGACGGCTGGCAAATTTGAAGGAAAGGTAAGGCTTTGGCTGCCCTTCCTCATCTTGCTGGAAATAATTCGTTCGCAGGATCGATTCGACAAGATTGTAAAACCGGCGAAGAATGCGGTCCTGATCCAGATCAGGAACTTTCTCCAGCGCCTCATCAATCGCATTGCGCAGCTTTACGACGCGCACTTCTGCACGATGCCGGTTTCGAGGATCGAATCGCGCCGCAAACAAATCCATGATCAGCCGCGCAATGGACGCATTGCCTGCCAGAGTTTCCCCCATATAAGCGAGGCTGAACGGAACACCAATCTGACGAAGGAATTTCCGCAGGGCGCGTAAAACGACGACTTCCCGTGATGTCAGCCCGGCAATCAGGACTAGACGATTGAAGACGTCATCCTCAACATGGCCTTTCCAGACTTCCAGAAAGGCTTCTTCAAAATTTTCCTTTATGTCCTCAAGGGGAACGTCGCTCCCACCTTCCGTTACCATACGAAAATCATGGATGAAAACGGGCTTATCGCCCCTTGGAGAAATCTCGAACGGCACTTCGCCAATCACACGAAGCCCCATATTTTCAAGCATGGGCAACACATCCGAAAGCGGCACGGGCTTGCCATAATTGTAAATTTTGAACCGAAGCGCGTTGTTTTCGGAACCTTCCTGTCGGTAAAGATGCAGGGCAATTTCTTTGCTTTCGAGAACGTCTGAAATTTTTTCGATGTCATCGATCGCTATACACGCATCAAAATGCTCGCGATAGGAAGGCGGAAAGCCCTTCCCATATTTCCGAAGCAGGCTTAAGCCCTGGGATTCCCCTTCCACTTCGATCAACGCATCGCGAAGGTCCTCCTCCCAGGACCTGGCGATCACAATCAACCGCTTCTCAACCGCGGCGTCGCTAAGCTTCAGCGCCTTGTCGGGCGTTGTTCGGATGAGAAAGCGAAGGCGCGCAAGCACCGAATCACCGACCTTGGTGTAATAATCGGTTGTCTCACCGCCATAGGATTCTTCAAGAACCTTCTGGATGCGCTCACGCAATTCCGTGTCGTAGATATCGCGCGGCAGATAAACAAGGCAGGAAACAAAACGCTGGAACGGATCGTGACGGCAGAAAAGCGCCACATGTTTGCGCTCCTGAAGGTCAAGAATGCCCATGCTGATGCGGGAAAGGTCCGCTTCTGATATCTGAAACAACTCGTCACGTGGAAAGTTCTCCAGAATATGAAGCAGCGCCTTGCCACTATGGCTTGCCGGAAGAAACCCAGCGCGATCAAGGGTGGCGGCGACCTTGTGGCGAAGAATGGGGATTTCCCTGGGGCTGCGGCTATAAGCGGTCGAGGTGTAAAGCCCGAGGAAGCGCCGTTCCCCTGTCACATTGCCCTTCGCGTCAAAGATACGAATGCCAATATATTCCATATGCGCAAGCCGATGGACCGTGGAAAGCGCCGTCGTCTTCGTAACAATCAGAAGATTTTCTTTGCTGGTCAGGCTTGCCGCTTGCAACGGCAACGGCGACTTGCTTCCGGAAATAGATTTTGGTGACGGCTTTCGTAAAATACCAAGCCCGGATTTTGCCACCGGTTTCAGATACGTCTTGCCGCCCTTTTTTTCCAAACGGTATTCGCGATAACCAAGAAAGGTGAAATGGTCGTCAAGAAGCCATCGGAAGAAGGCAACGTCTTCGGCAACTGCCTCTGTCGGAAGCGGCGGCGGGGTTTTATCAATTTTTCCGATGATTGTGTGCATCTTGCTTCGCAATGGCGCCCAGTCCTGAACGGCAAGCCGCACGTCCTCCAAAACACCCTCTAAACCCGCCTGGAGCGCCTTTATGAAGTCCGGGTCCATTTGCTGGTCGACCTCAATATGCATAAACGATTCGCGGCGCGCCTTGTCGCCACTGCTCTTGAGGTCGTCAATACGAGAGAGTTTCCCGCCCGGCGTACGCCGAACGTCAAAAACAGGATGAACAATATGATGAACGGTCAGGCCATGCCGGTTCATCTCCGCCGTCACGGAATCCACAAGAAATGGCATGTCGTTGTTGATAATTTCGATGATGGTATGGGAAGATTCCCAGCCATCCTGTTCCACACTGGGATTGAAAATTCGAATGCCGACCGTGCCAGGCACACGAAGTTTCCCAAGGGTCCAAACCGAAAGCGCCGCACAAGCAAGAGCGTCCGTCGAATAATCGGCCAGATCCGCCAACGAAACGTCTGCGTAGTAGCAGCGAATGAATTTCGCAAGAGACGCATCTTTCCCGCCTCGCTTTTTCTTTGCGGCGGCCCGCACAACGGCATTAATCAATGCCGTTTGCTTGCGCGGCGATTTTTTTGACACGTTTTTTCTCCCTGCGAGACAGGAGGTCTACACCTGCGTAGGCTATCCCAATCTGCATCTATTCCCAAAGACTCCCTTCCATAGCGTGCCAAGGGAGGTCTAATCTGAGAACGGAGATAGCCTTGACGGAAAAAGAATCTTTTTCGACAATCCAATCATCCGGAGGAATTCCTGACAAAACGTAAAAAAATTACGGCATTGTTGCCTGGAATATTTTTGCATTGGCAGCGCTGGCTGGCCGTCATGGCGCTTGCGTTGCCGCCCTTGGCAATCGGCGAAAGCCAGGCATTTGCTGGGGAAATGGCCACACCCACGTTACGCATCGCCTTTCTCACCATGGAAAACGCCACTGCCCCGACGCTTTCGAATCTTGAGGCAAAACCCGGCGACCTTGGACTCCAAGGCGCGCAATTGGCAATCAACGACAACGGCACCACAGGAAAATTTCTAAACCAGGCCTTTCGCCTTGAGACCATCCGCCTGCCAGCGGACGGCGATGCGCCTGCCGCGTTGCGCAAACTTGTCGCCAACGGTATCCGCCACATCGTCACCCGGCTACCCGCCGACCGCCTTCTTGCGCTTGCCGATTTACCAGAAGCCCGACATGTCCTTCTTTACAATGTCGGCAGCCCGAACGATGCCCTGCGCAACAAGGCCTGCCGACCCAATCTTCTGCACATCCTGCCAAGCCGCGCCATGTTGGCCGATGCGCTTGCGCAATATCTTGTTCGCAAACGCTGGTCACGATGGTTTCTTGTAACCGGCCCCCGAGAAGCAGACCGGGATTTTGCCAGCGCCGTGCACCGTGCGGCCAAACGCTTTGGCGGACGCATCGTGGAAGAAAAAAATTGGACCTACACCCATGATGCCAGACGGACAGCGATGGCCGAAGTGCCGCTTTTTACACAAAATGTGAATTACGACATTTTAATCCTTGCCGATGAACGCGGGGATTTCGGTGAATATTTTGCCTACCGCACCTGGGAAGCACGGCCGGTCACCGGCACGCAAGGCTTACGCCCGACAGCCTGGCACTGGACCCATGAACAATGGGGCGCCGCCCAACTTCAGCGGCGTTTTCAGAAAGCTGCGGGACGCCGGATGCGCGCAGAGGATTATGTGGCATGGCTTGCCGTCCGCGCCATCGGCGAAGCGGCGACGCGGACAGGCACAACGGATTTTGCGCCCCTTCGGAACTACCTTTTAGGACCAGACTTTTCCCTCCAGGGGTTCAAGGGGCAAAAGCTGACCTTCCGCCACTGGAACCGACAACTGCGCCAGCCGGTCCTGCTTGCGGCTCCAAAAGCCCTTGTCGCATCGGCCCCCCAAGATGGCTTTCTGCATCCGAAAACCAGCCTCGATACGTTAGGCTATGACGAACCAGAAAGCGGTTGTACGGGCACATATTCCGAGGAAGGAAAATAGAGACATGGACAGGCGGAAGATTTTAAGAAATGCGATTTTTGCTTTTATCCTTGCTGTTCCAAACGGTGCCTTGGCAACAAATGTCTACGTCTCCAATGAAAAGGACAACACGATCGCCCTTTTTGATGGCGAGACCGGCGCGTTAAAAAAAACAATTCCGGTGGGTCGCCGTCCTCGCGGGATTCTTTTAAGCCTTGATAAAAAGGCGCTTTATATCTGTGCCAGCGACGACGATACGATCCAGGTGCTGGACCTAGAAACGGCAAAGGTAACCCATACGCTTCCTTCCGGCGACGACCCGGAAACCTTTGCCCTACATCCGAACGGCCGGTTTCTCTACGTCTCAAACGAAGACGACAACCTTGTCACCGTGATCGACGTGGACACGCGTAAAGTCCTTGCCGAAATTCCGGTCGGTGTCGAACCGGAGGGGGTGGGAACAAGCCCGGACGGAAAATGGGCCGTTGTGACGTCCGAAACCACAAACATGACCCACTGGATCGACACCGCCACGAATAGCCTTGTTAAAAACGTGCTTGTCGACAGCCGCCCCAGATATGTCGCCTTCACCCCTGATGCAAAAGAGGCATGGGTTTCCGCCGAGATCGGCGGCAATGTGAACGTCATCGACAGCGCCTCCCATGACATTACGCATCGCATTACCTTTGCCATCACCGGTGTCGAAAGCGCAAAAATTCAGCCGGTTGGCATCGCTCATATGAAAGACGGCCCATGGGCGTTTGTCGCCCTTGGCCCGG
>CAYTAE010000001.1:12418-25981 GCA_964435655.1 uncultured Rhodospirillaceae bacterium | reverse complement strand
CTCTTTCGAAGTCGGCATGCAGTCCATGGGCGGGGGAACCGTCACCCTTGCCCAGGCGGATTCACAGCTTGGCCGGGGCGAGACGATTGCCGACACCGCAAGAGTGCTGTCGCGCTATGTGGACGCCATCATGCTGCGGACCTCCCAAGAGGAAAACCTTCTGGAAATGGCAGACCATGCCACCGTGCCGGTCATCAACGGCTTAACGGATGCAAGCCACCCCTGCCAATTGATGGCCGACGTCATGACCTTTGAAGAACATCGCGGCGCCATCGGCAAGAAGCGGATTGCCTGGTGCGGAGACGGCAACAACGTTGCCTGCACCTGGATCGAGGCAAGCGTGCTTTTTGATTTCGAACTGCACCTCGCCTGCCCATCCTCGCGGCAGGTTCCAAAATCCATGTTGGACTGGGCCGCGAAAGCGGGCGGAAACGTCACCTGCTTTGACAACACGCTCGCCGCTGCCAAAAATGCCGATTGCGTCGTAACGGACACCTGGTTTTCCATGGGAGACGATGCCGACAATGCCGAAATCCGAAAAGCGTTTGCCCCCTATCAGGTGAACGACGCCGTGATGAATGTGGCAAAACAAGACGCGATTTTCATGCATTGCCTGCCTGCCCATCGCGGCGAAGAGGTGACGGCTTCGGTTATCGACGGCGCACAATCCGTCGTCTGGGACGAAGCGGAAAACCGTCTTCACGCACAAAAAGGAATCCTGGCCTGGTGCCTGACGTAAGAAACAATCGAAAGCAACCGCGACGGTGGAAGTCCCTTGTCCTGACTTTCCTGTGCTTTGCCCTGTCGGTTGGCACCGCCTGCACCACGCCGCCGCCGGCCATCAGCCAGCCGCAGCTTACCTATGCCCACCAGGCCAAAATCCACCTCGACGTGGATGCGATCGAAATTGTGCACGCATATGTGCCACCGATGCGGGCACCGAATGTCGAACATCTTTTCCCAACCTCGCCCATGAAAACAGTGGAACGCTGGGCCACGGACCGGCTAGCGGCAGCCGGCACATCACGCACCGGCCGAACCGCTCGTTTCGTGATCCTTGACGCCAAGGTGGTCGAAGAAAAACTTCCCACGACCGGTGGCATTAGCGGCTATTTCACAGTGGATCAAGGCGCCCGCTACACAGCCGCCCTTGAGGCTCGCCTCGAAATTATCGATGCCCAGGGCACGCGCCGCGCCTTTGCCGAGGCCAAAGCCTTCCGCGACCAGACCGTCCCGGAGAATGCGAGCGTCAACAAACGCGAAGATTACTGGTTCCGTTTAACGGAAGATTTGTTAAAGGATTTCGACCGCGAGATGGAAACTGCCATCCAAACCCATCTGGCCGGCTTCCGCACCGCGCCTTAGCCGCGCCAGAAACCCGGCGCAAACAATACCAAAACCGTGAACAGCTCCAACCGACCAAGCAACATGCCTGCAGCCAACAACCATTTCGCCGTGTCTGGAAGAAAGCTGAAGCTGCCATCCGGCCCAATTACATTGCCAAGCCCCGGCCCAACATTTGTGATTGCCGTCGCCGCGCCTGATATCGCCGTCAAAAAATCAAGCCCAAGCAAGCCAAGCCCGATTGCCAATGCCGCAAAACACATCATGAAAAGAAAGATAAAGCTTAACACCGAGAAAATAACGGATTCCGGAATCGGACGGCGATTGTAATGGGGCACGAACACGCCATGGGGATGGAGAAGACGTTTGACCTGTGCGTTCATTGCCGAATAAAGCACCTGATAACGAAAGATTTTAATGCTGCATGTCGTCGAACCGGCACAGCCGCCGACAAACATAAGGAGAAAAAAAACGATCAGCGCAAAACTTCCCCAAAGGTCGAAACTGGCTGTGGAATAACCCGTTCCCGTTATGATCGAAACGACATGAAACGCAGAAAGGCGAACGGATTCGCCAAGGGAGTAGTAGTAGGAATCCCATAGCCAGATCGCCATAACCGATACATAGATCAGAACGGCGGCCAAAAACCAGCGAACCTGACCGTCCCGCATCAGGGCGAGAAAATTACCGCGCACGGCCTGCAGGTACAGAACGAACGGCAAACAGGAAAGCAGCATAAAGACGACAATTGTCCAGTCGATCGCGGCGCTGTTGAAATGGCCGATGGAATGATCCGAGGTTGAAAAGCCACCTGTTGCAACCGTCGTCATGGCATGGGCAACGGCTTCGAACCCAGTCATCCCCCAGAGCCAAAGCAAAAAAGCACAAATCCCAGTCAGACCAATATAGATCACCGCAATACCGGTAATGACCTGGGCAACCCGGGGCAGCACCTTTTCGGACGTGTCCGAAGATTCCGTCTGGAAAAGCTGCATGCCGCCCACCTGAAGAACTGGCAACACCGCCACGGCCATGACGATGATGCCGACCCCGCCAAGCCATTGCAGCAACGCCCGCCAAAGCAGGATTCCTGGTGGCGCATCGTCAAGTCCGACAATGACCGTCGAGCCTGTCGTCGTCAGACCCGACATCGCCTCAAAGAAAGCGTCCGTATAGGAAAGCCCCAAATCTGAAAAGGCAAGCGGCAGGGCCGCAAAGATCGCGACGGCCAGCCAGCTCAAAGTCGTCAGCAAAAATGCCTGGCGAAGGCTTAACCGCATTTCGGCGGTCCGCCCGGCCAGAACAAGCGACACACCAACGAAAAGGGTGAACCCGGAAGAAATCGTAAAGACCCGCCAGTCCACATGCCCGGCCAGCGCATCGGCAATTGCCGGCACGCTCATCGCCACCGCAAGAGTCGTCAGCAGCAAACCAACAACAAACAGAATGGGTCGGAAATCAAGCAAGGCCGGCCTCGCCACCGTTTCAGCGGAACTGGAAGCAATCACTTAAAGCCGAACTTTCTTAAGCCCGGCATCATTTCCCCCCGCTGGATCAGTGGCCAATGGATGGGGAAACTCGAATCTGACCAATCATCGCCAAAAATTCACGCCGCGTTGCCGCATTCTCCCGAAATGCGCCGGTCATGTGGCTGGTGACCATCGCAACCCCGGGCTTGTGAATGCCGCGCGTCGTCATGCAATGATGTTCCGCTTCGACCACCACAGCGACGCCCTTTGGCTCCAGAACTTCGTGAATGGCGGTGGCAATTTGTACCGTCATCTTTTCCTGAATTTGCATCCGCCTTGCATAGACTTCGATAACCCGGGCGAGCTTGCTGATGCCAACAACCCGACGTTTTGGAAGATAGGCAACATGGGCGACGCCAATGATCGGCGCAAGGTGATGTTCACAATGGGATTCAAAGCGAATGTCGCGCAGCACAACCATTTCGTCATAGCCGTCCGTCTCTTCGAAAGTGCGCTGGAGAAGTTCGACCGGGTCTTCCTCGTAACCGGCAAAAAATTCACGGTAGGAACGCACGACGCGATCCGGCGTATCGAGAAGGCCTTCACGATCCGGGTCTTCGCCAGCCCAGCGAAGAAGCGTCCGCACGGCGTCCTCCGCTTCTTCTTTTGTTGGGCGCGTCTTTGCGATGGCAATGGGGCGGCAAGGGTTAGCCGACTTCGAACTCATAATGGTATCTTCCTTTATTCTATTTTGAATAGGACTGCAGGGGGCCGGATCAACCCGCTAATGCAGCAAGGCATTTTCATTTGGTGAATCCAGTGAGAAAGGAGGAATGGCGATATCGAAAGAGTCCCCATTTTCCAATTCCATTTCGTAAGATCCTGCCATGATTCCACTTGACGTACGCAGTGGCGTGCCACTCGTATATTCAAACGCCTCACCCGGAGACAAAATCGGCTGTTCGCCAACAACCCCGGCGCCATGCACTTCCTGAACCCGTCCATCCGCATCCGTTATGCGCCAATACCGGTTCACCAGTTGAACCGTCTTGTCGCCCAGATTCTCAATGCGAACCCGATAGGCCCAGACAAAATGGTGCTCATCCGGCGCCGATTGGTCCTCAAGATAGACGGGTTCGACCGTCACTTCGATTGAGTTGGTGATTTCCTTGTACATTTTGTGCTCTGGGTTCGCGTTTTTTGTTCCCGAAATGTTCACGTCTGCTTCCGGCACCCCCATTCTACGGAGCGCGCCGGTGATGTCCAGCATGGGGAACCAAATGGCCCTTTTGCTGTGGGGGTTTTCTAAAGTGCCTTAAACGCCTGGACCAGATCGTCCTTCAGGTCTTCCACGTCCTCCAGGCCGACAGATATCCGGATCAGATTTTCCCCGATGCCCATGCGAAGACGCTCCGCCGCATCAACGCTCTGATGGGTCGTCGTTGCCGGGTGGGTAATCAGGCTTTTCGTATCCCCAAGGTTGTTGGAAATATCGATCAGCTGAAGTGCATCAAGAAAACGGAATGCTTCTTCTTTGCCGCCATCAACCTCAAAGGCAATCACAGTGCCAAAATCGCGCATCTGCGATTTCGCAAGCGCGTGCTGTGGATGGCTTGCCAAACCGGGATAGAAAATCTTTGGTACCGCCTTCTGCTTTTCCAGAAAGCCTGCCAACGCGCGTGCATTCGCACAATGTTTTTCAACCCGCAGGGCTAAAGTCTCCAGCCCCTTCAGCAAGACCCACGCATTAAACGGACTTAACGCCGGGCCGGTGTTGCGCAGAAAACGCACGTAATGTTCCTCGGAAAATTCTGCATCGCACAGAATAGCCCCGCCCATGCACCGCCCCTGGCCATCAATATGTTTCGTGGCGGAATAAACGACGATGTCAGCGCCAAGCGTAAACGGCGATTGCAAAACAGGCGTTGCAAACACGTTGTCAACGACAAGCTTCGCGCCTGCCTTATGGGCAAGCTCGGCCACGACCGGAATGTCGATAATTTCAAGAGTCGGGTTGGAAGGCGATTCGATAAACACCATCTTCGCTTCACGGGAAAGCGCTGCGCGCCACTGGTCCAGATCCGTGCCATCGACGACGGTAACTTCAACGCCATAGCGCGGCATCACCTCACAGGCGATGTAACGGCAGGCGCCAAAAAGCGCCCGCGAAACAACCAACCGGTCGCCAGCGCATAAATAACCAGACAGGGTTGCAAAAACAGCCGCCATCCCGGTTGCCGTCCCGTGGCAAATCTCGGCCCCCTCCAGAAGGGCCATCCGCTCTTCGAACATGGCAACGGTTGGGTTTTTAAAACGGGAATAGACGTAGCGGTCCAACTCGCCCTTAAAGGCAAGCTCCGCCTGCACGGCTTCGTCATAAACATAGCCGGAAGTAAGAAACAGTGCCTCGCAGGTTTCCTGAAACTGCGAGCGCACCTGCCCGCCACGGATCAGCTTGGTGCTGGGCCGCCAGTTTTCCTGATTGGATTTCCGTTCCACCATTGACGTTCTCCTCGAGCCTTGCGGCACAGAACCTTGCAACATACAGACCCTTGCGGCACAGGAGCGGCGGGAGCCGGCCAAAACCCTGACCTTTGGATCAGGGGCGTTCCCACACGGACCTTTTAGCGGTTTCTTTTCCGTGGCCGCAAGCTGGTCAAACAAATCACCACAGGGGACGAACCATAAAAACCCGCCGCCTTTTCGTCAAGGGACCTGAACCGGCAAAAAACACGCCCGGGCCAAGGCACATCCCCCCGGCCTTAAGAAACGTGGCTGCACGAGCCGCCGCCAAGCACGCAAAACCGCGCGCAATGGGGATGTTTCAGCTTCACCGGGGCTGCGGCGTCTTGAAGGCTGCGCCCCATCTCGAAGGCAACGTCATGGGCAATGAGCGTGCACGCCTGCACAACCGGGTGGGCCGCCCCTTTTCGTTTCACAACCATGCGTGAGGTCGCGCACATGATATCGTCGGGGGCAACGCCAAGGCGATCCCAACAAGCCGCGGTGATCTCCGGCACATCTTCTGCCATGTCCATTTCCGGAAAAAGGACAAGGGCGTCCGCACAGGTCGCATCCACATCAATGCCGTGGGTCCGAAAAAGACGGCCATAGCCTTCCCGCAACGCGTCAACCGGTTCGCCCCAACAGGTGCGCCCGGCAACATGAAGGGCAAAGCCGGAACGGCTGAGCCATTTAAGGCCGTCGAGGGTTTTTTCCCATGTGCCGTCACCACGTTCCTTGTCATGAAGCGCCTTGCCATAGTGATCCATCGAAACGCGCACAACGAGTTTTGACCCATAGCTTTCCCGCAATGCGAGCAGCGCCTTTTTATGCCGCTGCATCGGACGCATGGCATTGGTCAGCACAAGCACGCGAAACCCGGCGCCAAGCGCCCCGCGCAACATGTCGAGCATGTCCGGGTTAAGGAAAGGTTCGCCACCGGTAAAACCAATTTCCTTTGTTGCCAACCGTAACGCCACAATCTCGTCGAGATAGGCCGCCACGTCGTTCATTGTCAGGTAAACAAGCCGATCGTTCGTCGGACTCGATTCCATATAGCAATGGGTGCAGGTCAGGTTGCAAAGGGTTCCGGTATTGAACCACAGTGTCTCAAGCCCGGAAAACGCCACAACCGCCCGCGGCGCGCCATCGGCAGTGCGATCCGGGTCGACAAATTTCTTCGGGTCACGGCCAGCGGCCTTACGGGCATGGGCAATATCGGTCATCGCCGAAGATTGTACCGCCAAGCGCCGCCCAATGCCACGCGCCACACGTCATCCCAACCCATTTCAAGCGCCAGGCAGCGTGTCAGGCAACTTTTCAGGGCCAAGCACCTCACCGGCAAGGTAAAGGGAACCGGCAATCAGAACCCGCGAGACCGGGGAACCAGCCGCAACGATGTGGCAGATCGCCGCCCCAGGGTCCTCGGCGGCAAAGCTTTTCTCGATCCCGACACGCCTTGCCGCAGCAACCAGTGCCGCTGGAGAAAGCGCGGCGGCGCTGCCAGGAATGGGCACCGCGCAAAGCATGTCTGCATAGGGTGCCAGATGCTCCAGAAAGGCCTCCGGGTCTTTTGTTGCCACCATGCCGACGACAAGGGCAAGGGGACGCGGTTGCCCCGCCGCCCAACGGCCAAGCGCCGCCCCCGCATGAGCATTGTGACCGCCATCGATCCAAAGCTCCGCCCCGGGAGGCAACAGGGAAAGCAACGGCCCGCGCGAAAGGCGCTGCAGACGCGCCGGCCAGCAAACCTTTTGCAAGCCTTCGGCCAGGGCCGCGTCAGAAATCGAAAAATCGGCTTCAACGCACGCGCGGGCCGCCGCCACGGCAATGCCGGCATTTTCAACCTGGTGATCCCCGGCAAGGGCCGGCAAAGGAAGCGGGGTGGCACCCGCCCCGTCACGATATTCCATTCCGTCCCCGGCAAGAGCACTTGACCATTCCTGTCCCGCCTGGAAAAGCGGCGCGCCAATGTCTTGCGCACGCGCCGCAATGACCGCTGCCGCCGCATCCATCTGCGGCCCGATGATGGCCGGCACGCCCGGCTTTAGGATGGCCGCTTTCTCGGCTGCGATGGCCGCAAGGGAAGTCCCTAGAAATTGCATGTGATCCATTGCAATGGGCGTCAGCACGGATAGCAGCGGCGTGGAAACCAAATTCGTCGCATCCAGCCGTCCGCCCAATCCCGTCTCAAGCAACAGCACATCGCCCGTCGCGCGCGCTTCCGCAAACGCCAGAAAGGCGGCGGCCGTCGTGATTTCAAAAAAAGTAATCGCCTGTTTTCCATTCGCCGCCTCGCAACGCGCAAGCAAGCGGGCCAGAGCGGCCTCTTCAATCACCTGCCCGCTTAAACGAATGCGCTCATTGAAATGAACAAGGTGGGGCGAAACATAGGCATGAACGCGATAGCCGGCGGCCTCGAAAATTGCCCGCAAAAAGGCAATCACCGATCCCTTGCCGTTTGTGCCCGCCACATGAACAACCGGCGGAAGGGCTGCCTGCGGATTGCCAAGCGCATCCAGCAGACGTTCGATCCGGTCAAGCGAAAGATCAATCGCCTTTGGGTGAAGCGCCGACAGCCGTTCGAGGATCGGATCCACCATCGGCGTCACAGGCGTCTGTGAAACGGCATGGACGATCAATCCGGACGGGGCGGCGCTACCGAAGGCTGCGCGATGGGGACAATTTCACCCGCTGGGTCGCGATTGCGCAACAGGCCTAAAATACGCGCCAGGGTCTCGCGAAGTTCCGACCGCGGCACCACCATGTCGATCATGCCGTGCTGAAGAAGATATTCCGCGCGTTGAAACCCCTCTGGCAGGGATTCGCGAATGGTCGTTTCAATTACGCGCGCACCGGCAAAGCCGATAATGGCGCCCGGCTCGGCAATCGCCAGATCGCCAAGCATGGCAAAAGATGCCGTCACACCGCCGGTCGTCGGGTTTGTCAAAAGGACGATATAGGGAAGGCCCGCTTCTTTGATTTCCTGAACAACTACCGTCGTACGGGCCATCTGCATCAGGGACAGCACGCCTTCCTGCATGCGCGCACCGCCAGAAGCGGGAATGATGATGAACGGAGATTCCTGAAGCAACGCCAGCCGCGCCGCCGTCACGATGCCCTCGCCGACGGCCATTCCCATGGAGCCGCCCATAAAGGCAAAGTTAAAGGCAGCAACAACGGTGTGGATCCCACCGATTTTCCCGTGAGCGACAAGGATCGCGTCCGCCTCACTCGTCTTCGTGCGCGCATCCTTTAGCCGCTCTGCGTAACGCCGCTTGTCGCGGAATTTCAGCGGATCCGCAGGGACGTCCGGCAGTTCAACCCGTTGATATTCGCCCTCGTCAAAAAGCAGCGCCAGCCGCGCCGCCGCCGAAAGCCGCATGTGAAAATCACATTCCGGACAGACCCGTAAATTCGCTTCCAATTCACGGTGAAAGATCATCTGTCCGCAATCGGGACAGATTTCCCAAAGATTTTCCGGCACGTCGCGCTTGCGAACGATGGCGCGGATTTTAGGACGAACAAAGTTGCGCAACCAATTCATGCAACGCCCTTTCTGGAAACGGGTGATTTTGATTTACGAGCGGCGCGGCGCACGCCATCGGACAGATCCGCAACAAAACGAAGAACGGAGGCAACCATATCCGCCTGAGATGCATTTGACGCCAGCCCCTCTTCGATCTTCGCGACCACCGCCGAGCCAACGACAACGGCGTCGGCCGTAGCAGCAATCTTTTCTGCCTGTTCCGGAGAACGAATGCCAAAGCCGACGGCAATGGGAAGGGCCGTATGCTGACGTAGACGCGCCACCGCCTTGGCCACAGCGGCATCGGATGCCGCGCGCGTGCCGGTGATGCCGGCAATCGAAACATAATAGAGAAAGCCGCTCGCATTTTCGAGAACCGTCGCCACGCGTTGATCGCCCGTCGTCGGTGTCGCCAGCCGGATAAAAGGCAAGCCTGCCTTTGTCGCCGGCAGACACAATTCGCGATCTTCCTCCGGCGGCAAATCCACAACAATCAGGCCATCGACGCCCGCATCCAGCGCGTCACGCAAAAAGGCATCCACGCCGTAAATATAAATGGGGTTGTAATAACCCATCAGGACGAGAGGTGTTTGTGCGTTTCCTTTGCGAAACGCACGCACCATCGCAAGGGTGTGGCGAAGGGTTTCGCCGCCTTCCAGCGCGCGCAGCGAACTTGCCTGGATCGTCGGGCCATCGGCCATCGGGTCCGAAAACGGCACGCCAAGCTCGATCACATCCGCGCCCGCATCCGCCAGGCCTTCAAGGATGGCAAGGGAGGTCGCCGCATCGGGATCCCCCGCCGTGATAAAGGGGATAAAGCCGGCCCGGCCGGCCGCGGCCAATTCGGCAAACCGCGCCGCCAGGCGAGTGCTCGGCGCGGGCGTTTTCTGCGCGCTCAAAGTACGACCCCCAACGCATCGGCAACCGTGAAGATGTCCTTGTCGCCACGCCCGCAGAGATTCATGACAAGCAAATGGTCCGCCGGCAGATCGGGGGCGATTTTTGCAACATGGGCAAGAGCGTGCGCCGGTTCAAGCGCCGGAACAATGCCTTCCTTGCGCGCACAAAGCTGAAAAGCATCCAGGGCTTCGCTGTCGGTAATGGCCACATAGTCCACCCGGCCTAAATCATGTAGCCAGGCATGTTCCGGCCCGATGCCGGGATAATCAAGGCCGGCGGAAATGGAATGCGCGTTCTGGATCTGCCCATCGTCATCCTGCAGCAGATAGGTGCGGTTGCCATGCAAGACACCGGGCGATCCAGCCGCAAGAGAGGCGGCATGCGCATCCGTTTGAAGGCCCTTGCCGGCCGCCTCGACTCCGATCATCGCCACATCGCGATCGTCCAGAAACGGATGGAACAGGCCGATGGCGTTCGACCCGCCACCGATGCACGCCACCAGAGTGTCCGGGTTGCGGCCTTCGGCTTCCATCATCTGCTTTTTTGTTTCACCGCCGATCACCGATTGAAAATCGCGCACCATTTCCGGATAGGGATGCGGGCCAGCGGCGGTGCCAATCAGGTAATAGGTGTCTTCAACATTCGCCACCCAATCGCGCAGCGCCTCGTTCATCGCATCTTTCAACGTCGCCGAACCGGACGTGACCGGAACAATCTCCGCGCCCAGCAACTTCATCCGAAAAACATTCGGCGATTGCCGCTTCATATCAACTTCGCCCATATAAATGCGACAGTTCAGGCCAAACAACGCGCAGATGGTTGCCGTCGCAACGCCGTGCTGGCCTGCGCCGGTCTCGGCAATGATGCGCGTCTTTTTCATCTTTCGGGCAAGCAGCGCTTGACCGATGCAATTGTTGATCTTGTGGGCGCCGGTGTGGTTCAACTCGTCCCGCTTGAAGTAAAGCTTTGCGCCGCCGAAATGCCGGGTCAGCCCTTCGGCAAAATAAAGTGGCGAGGGACGACCGGCATAATATTTGAGGTAATAGGCAAGGTCGCGGACAAAGGCTTTGTCTTCCTTGGCGGCCTCATAAGCCTTGCCCACCTCAAGGATAAGCGGCATCAGGGTTTCCGCGACGAAGCGGCCACCATAGATCCCGAAATGCCCCTCGACATCGGGCCCCTTGCGATAAGCGTTGGGCGTTTGTCTGGCCGTTTCCGTCATGTCGCCTGTCTTAAGCCTTCCCTGACCAAAAATATCAAAGCGCCGAAAGCGCCGAAAGAAATTCAGCGATCCGCCCCGGGTCTTTATGACCCGGCCGGTCCTCAACGCCGGAGGAAACGTCAACCGCATGCGCGCCGCTTAAACGAACGGCCCTTGCCACATTAGAGGCGTTCAACCCCCCGGACAACAGCCAGGGTATGGGCCAGTCATGCCCTAAAAGCCATTCCCATTCAAAGGCTTGTCCCCTGCCTCCGGGCAGGCTTCCCGCCGGCCCGCGCGCATCGAACAACAACCGGTCAGCCACCTTCAGATAGGCCTCTGCGCGAGAAACGTCACGAGCCGCACCAAGGCGAATAGCTTTTATCACAGGCAAGGCGAATGTTGCACGAATGGCGGCGACACGCTCTGGGGTTTCCTCACCATGCAATTGCAGAAAATCGAGCGGCACCGCCTCGCAGACCGAAGCCATCGCCGCATCCGTCGCATCAACAAAAAGCCCGACCTTTTGCACCCCCGCTGGGGTCGCATCGGCAAGACCGCGCGCGACGTCCGGGGAAAGGTTCCTCGGCGAAGGCGCGTAGAAGACAAAGCCGACGAATGTCGCGCCACCTTCGACCGCCGCTCCAAGGGCGTCTTGCGTCGCAATGCCGCAGATTTTTGCTTCGACCGTCATGACTTGCCGTCAATTTCCTCAACGATCCGGCGCAGAGCCGCCAGCGGGTCGGCGGCTTTTGCGATCGGCCGGCCGATGACAAGAAAATCGGCCCCCGCCGCCAGCGCTTCGGCGGGCGTTGCCGTTCGTTTCTGATCTGCGGCGCCGGCGGCAAAGGCGGGGCGAATGCCCGGCACGACAAGTTTGAAATCCGGGCCAAGCCGTTCGCGGATGGCGCGGACTTCGCGTGCCGACGCCACGACACCATCAAGGCCTGCCTCCGCCGCAAGTTCGGCAAGGCGAAGCGCGCGCTCCCCCACGGGGCCGCGCAGGCCGACAGCGTCAAGGTCGTTCGCGTCCAGGCTGGTCAACACGGTCACCCCCAAAAGAAGCGGACGGTCCACTTTGGTTTTGCGCGCGGCATCCGCCGCCGCCACGGCCGCCGCACGCAGCATCGCCGCACCGCCGGTCGTGTGCAGGGTAAGAAAGGCCGGCTTCAGCGCCACGGCCGCAGAGACAGCACCCGCGACCGTGTTGGGAATGTCGTGATATTTCAAATCGAGGAAAAGTGGCGGCACTTTGCCAGGCGCTGCCTCCTCAAGGGCGGCAACACCCTGCGGTCCAAATGCAGTAAAAAATTCAAGCCCCAGCTTGATGCCACCAACATGGCCACCAAGGGCGCGCACAAGGGTCACAGCCGTATCGAGAACGTCCGTATCGATTGCGCAGAAAATTTTCCGGGCGGAAGTGCTTCCGATCATGGAATTCGACGCTCACATGGTTGTGGGTTGTAAAAAAACACCCCTTCACGCAAAGGGCTCGGGCTGCACAAGGTCGCGGCCTGTATAGCAGATTTTTGCAGACACCACCCAGCCCGCCCTTTACGGGCCCTTGCGCCCAAACAGCCGTCGGAAGAAAGACCGCGACGCCGGTGCCGTCTCCAGATGGCCGCCAAGACGGGCCGTTTCTTCCTCAAGGGCGGTGATGGTCTTTGCCTCGCGACGCACCTCACGCCGTGAACGGCGCAGCGCCGGCCACACGGCCAGAACGCCGGCAAAAAAGCCGAAAATCGCCGCCCCAAGCACCGCCGCATAGACGGGCAGGGTTGCGACATAGGGCAACGGCCACAATTGGACCGTCAAATCGTCGGGATTGGCGGCGGCAAAGAACGCCGCGGAAATGGCGAAGGCAAAGGCGAAAAGACGGGCAAGAAACCGCATGGCCTGAAATCTCGTTCCGGCCCGGGAGACGGGTTTGGGGATCGACCAGGCCTCAGACCTTGCCGTTCAGCCGCTCCCGAAGTTCCTTGCCGGTCTTGAAAAAAGGAATGAACTTCTCGGCCACATGGACCGTTTCACCGGTTCGCGGATTGCGTCCGACCCGGGCATCGCGGCGTTTCACCGAGAACGCGCCGAAACCGCGCAGCTCAACCCGTTCGCCATGGGCAAGGGCGGTGGTAATCTCGTCAAAGATCGTCGCGATAACACGCTCGATATCCCGCTGGTAAAGATGCGGATTCTGCTCTGCCAGATGTTGAATGAGTTCGGATTTTGTCATCGCCGTCCAGATCATTCGCCGTGTGTTTTGCACGTATCTTGCACGGCCTGTTGATCAACACAGACCGTGAATTACGCACTTAAGGGTGCCAGAGCGAAACCAGGCCGTCAAGGGTAAGCCTTTCAGAAAAAACCGTTTTTCCCACAATTCCGGCGAAGAGCCGACGCCATGGCAAGGGCTCAGGATGGATCGCAATGTCGCGAACGGGTAGGGCTGGATCAACCCCTCGCGCCACCTCCAACCATTTCAGGGCCTCCCCTTCTCCCCCCCGGGTACAAATCTTCCCCGGTACAGATTATCCGCACCGGGGTTATTCCCCTTTGCCCCCCCCCCGCCGTCCCCGTTCCCCAGCCGCTTCTCTTTGCCGTCCCTGAACCCCCCTTGTGGC
>CAYTAE010000001.1:0-12408 GCA_964435655.1 uncultured Rhodospirillaceae bacterium | reverse complement strand
CCTCCCCTTCTCCCCCCAGGGCATCCACCAATTTCTTGGCAAAGGCCTGGCGGCCGGTATAGACCCGTCCGTCGGCCAGTGCGCGCGCCGTCTCAAGACCCATGCCGCGGCGATCCGCCACCATGTTGATAAAAACGCCGAACATGTCGTCAACCAGGGCCTGGGTGACGTGACGCACCTGCGGTGTCAGTTTTTCAAGGGGCGAGGGCGATGCCTTTAGGGGCGCGCTTTTTATCGCCGTCGTTTTAACGCCCAGCTTTTCCAGCAGAGAGGTGATTTCAGCCGTCTGGAAAATAACGCCGATTGAACCAGTGATGGTGCCTTCGCGAGCAATGATGTAATCGGCGGCAAGCGCCGTCATGTACCCACCGGACGCGGCAACCGTCCCAAGAACCGCAACGACCGGTTTCTTCTCGGCAATGTCGCGCAAGGTGCTGTAAATCGCCTCGCCGCCCACCATCGTCCCGCCGGGGCTATCAATATGGACAACCACGGCCTTGATACGATCGTCTTTTGCGATGGCGCGCAGGACGGCGTCCCGGTCGCGATCGTCAACGATGACCCCGGTCACCTCAACGCGCGCGATGTAAGGCCCACGCACCGAATCCAAGTTTCCACCGCCAGCCATTAAAAGCCCGGCGACCACAGCAAGGATGGCAAACCCACGCCAGAACGCGAGCCTGCGTTTTAGGTTGTGGCGGTCGATGCGAATGTCAGCATCCAGGGACATGCGGCTCCAAACAGGCCTGCGCGGCAAAAATGCCGCCGCCCTTACGCGTCTTTCTTCTCAGCGTCCGTATCGTCAACGCTTGCGTCATCGGCGCTTGCGTCATCGGCGCTTGCGTCATCGGCGCTTGCGTCATCGGCGCTGACGTCATCGGCTTGCTTGGCGGCCTTCTCGGCAGACCGCTTGTTCAGCGCCGCGCCCAAAATGTCGCCCAGGCTTGCCCCACTGTCGGAGGAGCCGTATTGCGCCATGGCCTTCTTTTCTTCCCGAACTTCAAGCGCCTTAATCGAGAGACCAAGCTTCCGGCTTTTTGCATCGAACGCCGTCACCAACGCATCGACCTTATCGCCGGTTGCAAAACGATCGGGCCGCTGTTCGCTGCGATCCCGCGAAAGATCGCCCCTGCGAATAAAGGCCGTCAACTGATCGCCAACTTGAACATCGATTCCGCGATCCTGAACGGCGACAACCGTACAGGTGACGCGGCTTCCCTTCTTCATGTCGCTGGCGGCAGCTTCGCCCTGATAGGGGTCTTCCGTCAGTTGCTTGAGCCCAAGGCTGACACGCCCCTTTTCAACATCGACTTCCAGCACCTTCGCCTTGACGATGTCTCCCTTGTTGAACTCGCCCAGCATCTCTTCACCGGGGCGCGCCCAATCCAGATCGGACAGATGCACCATGCCGTCGATGTCTTCGGTCCGGCCGATAAACACACCAAATTCGGTGACGTTCTTGATTTCACCTTCAACGATGGTGCCCGCCTTATGAGTCTCGCAAAACGCTTCCCAGGGATTTTGCATGCATTGCTTCAGCCCAAGGCTGATGCGCCGGCGCTCGCGATCAACGTCCAGCACCTTGACTTCAACTTCCTGGCTGGTCGAGATGATCTTGCCCGGGTGGACGTTCTTTTTCGTCCAGCTCATTTCGGAAACGTGCACCAGCCCTTCCACACCTGGCTCCAGCTCAACAAACGCGCCGTAGTCGGTGATGTTCGTAACCCGGCCGGTGAAGACGCCGCTGACCTGATATTTCGACTCGATGCCATCCCATGGGTCCGCCTCAAGCTGTTTCATGCCAAGACTGATGCGCTGGGTTTCCGAGTTGAAACGAATGACTTTAACCTTCACGGTTTCGCCGATGTTCAGCACGTCGGAAGGATGGTTGATCCGCCGCCAGGCAATGTCGGTCACATGCAACAAACCATCCACACCACCCAGATCAACGAACGCACCGTAATCGGTGATGTTCTTCACCACGCCTTCGCGAACCTGGCCTTCCTGAAGGTCGGAAATAAGTTCGGAGCGTGCCGAGGCACGCGACTCTTCAAGCACGGCTCGGCGCGAAACAACGATGTTGCTGCGGCGACGATCCATTTTGAGAATTTGGAAAATTTGCGGCGTGCCCATGAGGTGATTGACATCGCGAATCGGGCGAAGGTCCACCTGGCTTCCCGGCAGGAAAGCCACGGCACCGGAAAGGTCCACTGTGAAGCCGCCTTTCACGCGGCCGAACATCACACCGGACACATGGCGGCTTTCCGTGAAGGCCTCTTCTAAAACATTCCAGGCTTCTTCGCGGCGCGCTTTTTCACGGCTGAGAATGGCCTCGCCGTTTTTGTTTTCCATGCGAACAAGATAAACATCGACGACGTCGCCGGTCTTGATCTCAGGCGCCTGCCCCGCTTCGGCAAATTCTTTCAGCGCAATATAGCCTTCTGCCTTCAACCCGACGTCAATCAGCACGAGGTCATTATCGATGCCCAAGATTGTGCCTTTAACGACACTCCCCTCAAGGCTTTTCCCCATGCCCAACGACTCGTCCAGAAGGGCGGCAAAGCTTTCTCCCGTAGCGGGAAGCTGATCGTCAGCTATAGAACTTTCCAGCACGTAACTTCTTCTCCTACTTCGCAACGGCACGCCTCAACCAGGCATCTTCCGTCAGGGTTCCTTCCTATCGATCAGCCTTTAGCCGACCTGTGACCGCTGCGATCGAATGATTTTCATCGCTGCTTTGAAGGCAGCATCCGCATCAAGCTCGGTCGTATCAATAATCACCGCGCCTTCCGCAGGACGAAGCGGCGCCACGGCCCGATTTTGGTCGCGCGTATCACGCTCGCGCATTGCCTTCAAAATACGGCTGATACCTATACTCTCCGCGCCCCGTTCCCGCAACTCCTTAAGCCGCCGCTCTGCCCGAGCCTCCAGACTGGCCGTCAGAAAGAGCTTGCAGGGGGCCTCGGGGAGAACGACGGTGCCAATATCCCGGCCCTCGACGACAGCCCCTTTCTTGCCCCCTGGCGGGCGGGCGGCAAATTCACGCTGAAACCGCAACAAATGCCCGCGAACAGCCTGAAATACTGCCAATTTTGTCGCTGCCGCCGCGACGCGCTCCTGCCGTAAATCCGGGTTTCCAAGGTCATATTCCGCCATTTTTTCAGCGGCGGCGACGGCGGCGGCCTCATCGGAAGGGTCCTGGCCACCCTGGAGCAGCGCCAGACCGATGGCCCGATAAAGAAGCCCGGTGTCGAGATGGGCAAAATCCAACGCCTCGGCCAGACGGCGGGCCAGGGTGCCCTTTCCTGCCGCCGCCGGACCATCGACAGCAATGACAAGGGGTGCCCCTGTCACGCTTTTTTTCCGGCGCCGGCAATTTGTGCGCCGATTCCGTTCATCCGATCAACGAAGCCCGGAAAACTGGTTTCGATCATGCCGCCATCGTCGACCTGAACGGGCCGTTCCGACGCCATGCCGAAGGTGAGAAAGGCCATGGCAATCCGGTGATCCATCTGGGTACGCACACAACCGCCACCAGGCAGACGCCCGGCAGTTCCGTGAATTGCCAGACGGTCCTGGCCTTCCTCCACTTCGATGCCGCAGGCCCGAAGACCATCGGCAATCGCAGCCAACCGATCGCTTTCCTTAACGCGCAATTCGCCAAGGCCGTTTAAAACCGTTGTGCCTTTTGCCGCCGCCGCTGCCACGGCCAGAATCGGGTATTCGTCAATCATGGCAGGTGCGCGCGATCCCGGCACCTCAACGGCAACAAGCGAGGAGGCCTTCACGCGCAGATCGGCGACCGGCTCGCCACCTTCCTCGCGTGGGTTCTGCCAGTCGAGGACCGCCCCCATTTCCTCAAGGGTTGCATAAAAACCGGTCCGCAGGGGGTTGGTTCCAAGGCCGCGGAGCGTGAGATCCGAACCGGGAACCAGCACCGCCGCCAGGGCAGGAAAGGCCGCAGAAGACGGGTCACCTGGCACCGAAACCTTGCGCGCCGTTATTTCCGGCTGGCCATCCAAATCGATGATACGGCCACCGTCCGGGGTCTCATCCACACGGACCGACACACCGAAATAACGCAGCAGACGCTCGGTATGATCACGCGTCGGGGTGGGTTCAACAACGCGCGTCGTCGCCGGCGCGTTCAGCCCAGCCAGCAGCACCGCCGATTTCACCTGAGCAGACGCAACGGGAAGCGTATAGGCAATCGGCACCGGCGTGGCCGCCCCGATGACAGCCATCGGCAATCGCAAACCGGAACGGCTGATGAAACGCGCGCCCATTGACGTCAAAGGCCGGACAATTCGGCCCATTGGCCGACGGCGTAACGACACGTCGCCGGTGAGAAAACTTGTAAACGGGTGGGTCGCAAGCAACCCGGCCAGAAGCCGCGCGCCGGTGCCGGAATTGCCGAAATCGAGCACATCATCCGGCTCGGCAAACCCGCCGACGCCGACGCCGGAAACCCGCCAGACATTTTCGTCATCGGTGGTAATTTCGACCCCCAATATGCGCAGGGCCGCTGCCGTTCGCCGAACGTCGTCCCCTTCCAGAAGGCCCGCGATCTCGGTCTCGCCAATGGCCATAGCGCCCAGCAGAAGCGCCCGGTGCGAGATGGATTTATCTCCCGGAACGGGGATGGTGCCGTGCAGGGGGTCGGCGGCAGCAGATTGCAGTGGGCGCATGACGAGCCTCGGATGAAACGGATCTTCCAGAAATTTCTATCACATCCACAAGCCCCGGTGCCATGCAGAGCGAAAAAGCATTTCCAGGCCTGTAGGTTTCTTTTGAATCGTCGGAAACAATCGTGACAAATAGCCGGGCATTTTTAATCACTTGAAAGATTGCATCCTCGTTTTTTTTACTTGCTCTTACTGGCCCAAGCCCCCACCCTGCCACCGCGCCGGACAGGACCTAGCCCGCCGCAACCGAGCATTCGGGGCCATAGCTCAGTTGGGAGAGCGCTACAATGGCATTGTAGAGGTCGTCGGTTCGATTCCGACTGGCTCCACCACCCCGCCCTCTTGATTTTTCTGACACCCTCCCCAGATAGAAACCAGCCAAAGAAATGGTGGCGCCAACCGGGCCGCCAACACCGGGTGCCGGACAACCGGACCCACAGCTGTGCCGTCGGTGCAACTTGCTCCAAGTCGAGGAAGCTGCGCGAAAAGACGGCATGAGGAGAGTACAAATGACTCGTTTTCCGCTTTTTAACAGTCCCTTTTTGCTTGGGTTCGATCAATTCGAACGCACCTTGGATCGCGTGACGAAGACCGCAAATGACGGCTACCCGCCCTACAACATCGAACAGCTGGAAGATGACGGGCTGCGCATCACCCTTGCCGTTGCCGGTTTCGATGTAAAGGATCTTGGCGCCACCATCGAAGACAATGAATTGGTCATTGCAGGCGAACAGAAGGATGCCGACACGGCCCGTGCCTTTCATCACCAGGGCATCGCGACGCGCAAGTTCCAAAGACGCTTCGTGCTTGCCGATGGCATCGAGGTGACGGACGCGGCTTACGAGAACGGCCTTCTGCACATCGACCTGGTTCGTCCGAACGTCGAAAGCCGCACCCGCACGATTTCCATCCGCAAGGATCGCACGGCACCCCCCCAGACGGTAAATTTGCAGACGGAAACGGCAACAGCAGAATAGGGCAAAAGAAGATGACAAACGGGAACGAAGAATTACGGCAGCTTTCAGGAAGTGACTTTACGTCTCTGGGCTTGCAACAGATTGCGTATGTGCGACCCGTTTCCGTCGATGCAGAAGGAGCAAAGGGCTTTGCCGTCCATGCCGCCGACGGCACACAGCTTGCCGTGATGGGCGCCCTTGACCTTGCCCATGCAGCAATCCTGGAAAACGACATGCACCTCGTCAACGTCCATTGATGTGGGCGAAGAACCGCATGAAAAATTTTCCGGAAATTCCCTAAGGAAAAAACAGACCAGCCGGCATTCCTGCCAGACATTCC
Source organism: uncultured Rhodospirillaceae bacterium (assembly GCA_964435655.1). Classification (GTDB taxonomy): domain Bacteria; phylum Pseudomonadota; class Alphaproteobacteria. The sequence continues at coordinate 6,427 of CAYTAE010000001.1, read as the reverse complement.
CTAAATGCAAGGCGGGCCGTCTATCAGGCGGGGGCGAAAGCTCCCGCCTTTTTTTGTCGGCACCCACAGTGCCGAAATTCCGTCTACCCGCCGCCGGCCCCGTCCACGCCGACAAGAAAGGCATAAATTGCATCTGTCGTGTCGGAACCGCGAAGCTTCGCGCAGATGGCTTCGTCCCGCAAAAGCCTGGAAATTCGTGCCAACGCCTTTAAATGATCCGCACCCGCCGCTTCGGGGGCCAACAGCATGAAGATCAGATCGACAGAGCGTTCGTCGATCGCTTCAAAATCGATCGGCTTTTCCAGAACGGCGAAGACACCAACCAGCGCGTCCAGACCGCCAAGCCTGCCGTGGGGAATGGCCACGCCGGCACCGACGCCGGTCGTCCCCAGTTTTTCGCGCTCAAGCAACACATCGAAGATTGCGCGCTCATGCAGCCCGGTAAGCGACGCCGCCCTTTGGGAAAGCGCTTGCAAGACCTGTTTCTTGCTCGTTGCCCGCAGGCCAAGGATCACGCTTTCCGGCGTGATCAAATCCGTAATTTCCATAATTGGTTCAGGGTGCTTTCCAGCACCGATCTCTAGCAGTGATTGGGATTAGACAATTGCGTTGCCATGCAACGAACGCACGGCTCTTTTATGCGCGGCGGGACGATAGGACCGGCCACCACCCAAGTCAATAGGCCCTGCTACAGTGTGGATCGTTTCTGGCGGCGGCGTTGGACAGAAGACGGGATTCCAAGGGCTTCCCGGTATTTTGCGACGGTTCGCCTGGCAATATTGATGTCATCGGCCTTCAGAATCTCGACGATTTTATCGTCGGAAAACGCCTGATCCGGCGTCTCGGTATCAATCAGCGTCTTGATGCGCTGGCGAACCGCCTCGGCGGAATGGGTCTTGCCACCATCGGTTCCGGCAATCGCCGCCGTAAAGAAATATTTCAACTCATAAACGCCACGCGGCGTAAGAAGAAATTTATTCGTCGTCACGCGGCTTACCGTGCTTTCGTGCATGTCGATGACGTCGGCAATATCACGCAGCACGAGAGGGCGTAGATGCTGAACGCCATGACGGAAAAAGGCGTCCTGCTGACGGACAATCTCACTTGCAACGCGCAGGATTGTCGTCGCCCGCTGGTGCAGGGATTTCACCAGCCAGTTCGCCGATTGAAACCGTTCGGAGATGTATTCCTTTTCTTCCTTTTTTTGTGCCTCCGCACAGATCCGCTGATGATAGGCGTTGTTGACGAGAACCTTTGGTAGGGTTTCAACGTTGAGCTCGACAAGCCAACCGCCATCGCGCTGCGGACGCATAAGCACGTCCGGAATGATGGTCTGGGCCATTGCTGCATCGAAAACCAACCCCGGCTTCGGGTCCAGCGAGCGAATTTCCGCAATCATGTCGACTAAATCTTCCCTATCCACCTGGCATAGCTTCATCAGGCGGTCCGTCTCGTGGCGTGCCAGCAAGTCAAGATGCTCAAGCATGCATTCCATCGCCGGGTCCAGCCGGTCGCGCTCACGCAACTGAAGAGCGAGACATTCTTTTAAGTCCCGCGCAAAAATTCCTGCCGGATCGAAGCCCTGCATAATACGAAGCGTCTTGGTCACGCGCGCATTGTCGCAGCCAAGCAGTTCCGCAATGCCGTCAAGGGCACCGACGAGATAACCGGATTCGTCGAGAAGGTTGATAAGCTGACGGCCAATCGCCTGGTCAATGGGGTTGTGCAAATCGACGTTCAATTGCCCAAGAAGATGTTCCCGCAGGCTGATTTTTCCGGGTAGCGTTTGGTCAAGGCTCGGCGCGTCGCCGCCATAGCTGCCACCCTGGCCGCTGGCCCAAGAACCGCTCAGATCGGGGCCGTCTTCCTCTCCGGCCCCTTGCCAGTTTTCCGTAAAATCGCCCTCCAACGGCGCGACTTCGGAGGCCTCAGACGCGTCGGCGGTTTCAACCGGTGCCGCCCCTTCCTCAGGTGCGGCCGGTTGCAAATCCGCGCCACCTTCCTCGAATTCCAGCAGCGGATTGCGTTCCACTTCCGCCTCAAGAAAGGTCGCGAGTTCAAGATTCGACAATTGCAGCAGCTTGATCGCCTGCTGCAATTGCGGCGTCATAACGAGAGATTGCGATTGCCGAAGATCGAGGCGTTGGGTCAATGCCATGGCAACTGCCAAAGGTTAAAGACTAAATCGCTCTCCAAGATAGACCCGGCGCACATCTTCATGCGCAACGATCTCGGAAGGCGAGCCTTCCATCAAGACCATTCCATCGTGAAGAACATAGGCGCGGTCCACAATTTCAAGCGTCTCACGAACGTTATGATCCGTAATCAGAACGCCGATCCCACGGTCTTTCAGGTGAGCGACAAGGTCGCGAATGTCACCAACGGCGATCGGGTCGATGCCGGCCAGCGGCTCGTCCAGAAGAATGAAGTTGGGTTGCGATGCCAAGGCGCGAGCAATTTCGACACGCCGTCGCTCGCCGCCGGAAAGTGCCAGCGCCGGCGTGCGCCGCAAATGGGTAATCGAAAATTCCGCTAACAGATCTTCCAGAAGCGTTTCGCGTGCCTCACGGGCCGGCTCAACCCCTTCAAGAACAGCGCGAATGTTGTCTTCAACGGAAAGTCCGCGAAAGATCGACATCTCCTGCGGCAAATAACCGACGCCCAACCGCGCGCGACGGTACATGGGAAGTTCTCCAACGCTTTCGCCGTCCAGAAAGATGCGCCCGTAATCCGGCGTAATCAGCCCGGTGATAATATGAAAACAAGTCGTCTTACCCGCGCCGTTCGGCCCCAGAAGCCCAACCGCTTCGCCCCGCTGCACATGGAGGCTGACCTCACGCAACACCGGCCGTTTCTTGAAACGTTTGCCAAGCTTCGTCGCTCGCAGGCCGGTATTGTCTGCGACAAGCCGCGGGGCATCACCGGTCTTTTTCTCTTTTTTCATGGCTTTGGTGTGCGCCATTTTGGTTTAAAATCTTCCTAACGCTTGGGCGGGTTTTTCGTTTTTTTCTCACTTTTCGAGGGCTTCAGCAGCACTTTTACGCGACCGCTGCCGCCCGTCGGGCCACTCAGCATCCGGCTAACACCGCTTTTCATGTCAACCTCGGCATAGTCGCCGTTCATCTGATCGTCGCCACGCGTGATCTTAACCGATCCAATAATCGTCGCGATACCGCTTTCGACATTGTAGACGCCGCGATCACCACGGACGATCTCGGTCGGCGTCGAAACGTGAACATTTTGATAGGCTTCAAGACGGCGCAGCTTGCGTTTGCCCTGGGCATCCGGCGGGCTGAAATGGGCAACCAGAACTTCCCCACGCAACCGGCGGTCTTCACGAATGGCCAGGGCATCGCCCCGCGCAATCGCCATGTTTTTATTGGCCCAATATTCGAGACTTTTGTTCGCCGTTACACGTTCCTGCGGCGTGTCCAGCCGCACCTTGCCGGTCAGAACAAGGATCCCCTTGTCAACATCATAGACGCCCTTGTCGCCATGGGCCTGTTCACTTGGCGAAACAATGCGCACATTGCCCAAGGCATCCAGGCGCCAGATTTCCCGGTCCCCAACCGCATCCAGCCGGTAATGAGCCGTCAGTTCGTCCCCGAAAAGATCCACCTCGCCGCGATGCGCCTTCGCATTGCCGCGCGCAATGTAGAGCAGTTTTTTCTGCCACCACTCGATCCCGTCATCGGCCGTAATCTCGATCGGGCCATCGTCTTTGCCGCCGCCCAAGCTCAACCCCTGGCCTACCGCCGGTGCCATGGCCGATGCCAGCAGGAAAACCGCCGCAAGACCGATTTGTGCAAGAAATGGTTTTTGCATCATTGAACGGCCGCCCCTTCCTCGCCGTAAAGAACCAACCGGGCCTTGCCGGTGAAGTGGACGCGATCCCCCTGATCAAAAATTCGAAACCCTTCGGACTGCACATGGCCGGCCGGCCCCTGACCCGTGGTCGGCATATCGCCTACCGCCGTGCCTTCCTGCAGATTGATGCTGGCTTTCTCGGTGTGAAATTCATACCCGGAATCATGATAAAGGTTGACGCTCCCCATCAGGTCCAACACTTGGCGCGCCTTGTAATAGGTTCCCGTATTGCCTGAAATCACGACCCACGCCCCATTCGCAAGCGCCATGTCGCCTCTCGGATTTTCAAGATTGATCCGCCCGTCATCCATCTGCGTCGCCCGACCCGCCGTAATCGTATAATGCCGGTCGACCTTGTCGATGCCGAGGAAACGCGGATTGATCATCTGAATGGTCTCTGCCTCTTCCGAGCCGATGGTGACGAATTGCACCCGAAACTCATTCGTGCGCTCGCGAAGCTGTGGCCAAAACGCGACAAGCGCAATAAGAACCGCCGCAATGGCCGGCAACAGCAATTTCAAAATGCCGACATAACGACCGCGGCGTGCGTGGGGACGAGCACCGGCGAAATGACGTTGGCCGCGCAACCGGCGCAACCATCCCAGACGCCGCATCCGGCGGCGCAAGCCCTTCATGATCGGCCACTCCGCAAATTTTCCTCCACGTCCCCGACGCGCAAGAACGAAAAACCGCTCCCTTCAGCCCTGGCAAAGGCTGGCCGCGTTCGTTTAGGCAATGCCCGCGCGCAGGCAATCGTGGATATGGAGAATGCCCACCGGCCGGGAATCCTCAACCACAAACAGGCTCGTAATCTTGTTCGCGTTCATATAGCCGAGCGCCTCCGCCGCTAACGCGTTCGGGCGGATCGTCTTCGGCTTCCCCGTCATTACGTCCGCTGCTGTCTTCTCAAGAAGGTCGCCCATGTGCCGCCGCAAATCGCCGTCGGTGATAATGCCGATCAATTCAACATCGTTTTTCAGGACGCCGATGCAGCCAAAGCTGCACGTCGTCATGGTGAGCAAGGCATCGGCCATCGGCGCGTCTTGATCAACCAGGGGAATTTTTTCGCCCCCATGCATCACATCGGAAACCCGAAGCAAATTGCGACCCAATTGCCCGCCTGGGTGCAGCACCTGAAACGCATCGGCCGTAAAGCCTTTGCGTTCAAGCAGGGCCACGGCCAAGGCATCACCAAGGGCCAGCATCACCGTTGTCGACGTCGTCGGCGCCAGTCCAAACGGGCAGGCTTCCGGCGCGCCCGGCAACAGCAACGCCACGTCCGCCATTTCAGCCAGAGAACTTTCCGCTTTCCCCGTCACCCCAATCAATGGAATAGCGAAGCGCCGCGTATAGGCAAGAAGGTCGGCAAGCTCTTTGGTTTCGCCGGAATTCGAAAGGGCAAGCACGGCATCCTTCGGCGTAATCATGCCAAGGTCCCCATGGCTGGCTTCGGCCGGATGCACAAAAAACGCCGGCGTACCAGTGGACGCCAGGGTGGCGGCAATCTTGCGTGCGATATGGCCGCTTTTGCCGATACCGGTCACGACAACGCGCCCCGTCACGGCGGCCAGTCGATCCAGCGCGTCTGTAAATTCCTGCCCAAGCGAGGCGGCGAAGCGAGTAATGCCTTCCGCTTCCATCGCGAACACGCGACACGCGGCGGCAAGGCCGTCCGGGGCGCTGTCCGGTTTTGTCTTAGCTTTCATACTTCCCTCTAGGCGCATAAAAACGCGGCGAGTATGGGCCTGAACGCCTGAAAAATCAATGCCATGCGGCCTGAGTCCAGGCTGGAATGGATGGCGGTCTAGTGGTGGAAAAGGTCCTCGTCCGCCCACCCGGCCAGATCAAGCAAGGCTCGGGAAGGCAGAAAATTGCAACAGGCATCCACAAGGTCAAGGCGACCTTCCCGCGTCAGCATCTCAAGAAGCTTTTCGCGAAGCTGGTGCAGGTACAGCACATCGGACGCCGCATAATTCCGCTGCGCCTGGGTCAAGTCCGCCGCCCCCCAATCCGAGGACTGCTGTTGCTTGGAGATATCCACGCCCAGCAGCTCCCGGCAAATGTCCTTCAACCCGTGACGGTCCGTATAGGTGCGCGCAAGACGCGATGCAATTTTCGTGCAGAAGACCGGCTCGGCAAGCACACCAAGATAGCGCTGAAGAATGGCCAAGTCGAAACGGCCAAAGTGGAAAATCTTTGTCACGTTCTTATCGGCGAGAATTCGTTTCAGATTTGGCGCGTCATATGCGTCTTTTGCGAATTGGACGAGATGCGCATTGCCATCGCCTGCGGAAAGCTGCACCAGACAAAGCCGGTCCCTATGCGGGCGTAGGCCAAGAGTCTCCGTATCGATGGCGACACAGTCACCAAAATCCAGACCGTCGGGCAAATCGCCCTTATGCAATTCGATGCTCACTTCATTGTCTCCCGGCATTGCCCCGGATGATTGTCTTCTAACAGAAGGCACACACGGAAAAGAACGGGATCCGGCGTTCCCTATAAAGTTGGTGCCCAGGAGAAGACTCGAACTTCCACGACCTTACGGCCACTAGCACCTGAA